>JBGASK010000050.1:0-20414 GCA_044229785.1 Ahniellaceae bacterium | reverse complement strand
ATTTCTTTGCCTGGATATTGCGCCTGAAGGCCAATCGCGCCTGAAGGCGCTCCAACAGCGGGAGCACTGACTGTTGGAGCGCCTTCAGGCGCGATGCTCCAGCGGGAGCACCGACTGTTGGAGCGCCTTCAGGCGCGATGCTCCAGCACCGACTGTTGGAGCGCCTTCAGGCGCGATGCTCCAGCGGGAGCACCGACTGTTGGAGCGCCTTCAGGCGCGATGCTCCGGAACGCGCGATGTTCTGTCAGGGCTGTTTCGGCGCTTCGATCTTGTGCTCGGATTCGGCCGCGAGATAGGCGAACGCGGCGTAGGCGGCGACGTTCTGGTCGAGCGCGGCCGGGTCGATCTTGTCGAGCGTGTCGTTCGCGGTGTGGTGGTAGTCGAAGTAGTCGCTGCCGTCCTGGCCGAGCGAGAACACCGGCACGCCGAGTTTCTGCAACGGGCCGACGTCCGGGCCGCCGCGGGCGACGTTGCCGCCGCGTTCGATGTCGAGCGGATACAGCACGCTGCCGATGGCGTCGGCGTAGGGCAGTGCCGCAGCATTCACGCCGGAGTCGAAACGATAGATGCGGCCGGCGCCGAAATCCGATTCGGCCGCGGCGACGTGTGTGGTCGCGGCATCCGGATGCGCTTTCGCATAGGCCTGCGCTCCGTAAAGTCCTTGCTCTTCGTTGGCCCAGGCGATCACGCGCACGCTGCGCCGCGGACGTTCCGGCAGCTTGGCGATCGCCGCGCCTGCGGCCATGGTGATGGCGACGCCGGCACCGTCGTCGATGGCGCCGGTGCCCGGATCCCAGGAGTCGAGATGACCGCCGATGACGACGAACTCGTCGGGCTTCTCGCGACCGATCAGATCGCCGATGACGTTGTACGAGCGCGCTTCGCCGACCAGACCGACATCGAGCACGAGCCTCAGCTTCACCGGCTGGCCGAGCGCGACCAGCCGGTCGAGCTGATCGGCATCCGGATTGCTGAGTGCGGCAGCCGGCACCCGCGTGTCGACGACGAGGCTGCCGTCCGACAACTTGCGTGCGCGTTTCTGCAATTCCGGGTCGAGCGCGATCTGGCCCATCCAGACGCCGCCGCCGGTGTGCGGAAAGCGGTCGTGGTCGGTGCCGATGGAGCGGATCAGAACCGCGAGGGCGCCTTTGCGGCCGGCGAGTTCGGCGCTCTGGCTGCGCACCGCGACGATCTTGCCGTAGCCGCCGCCGTCGCGCCGTCGCTCCATGGTCTGCGACACGAAGACGATCTTGCCGCGCACCGACGATTCCGCTGCGGATTGCAGTTCGGCGAGCGTCGCGAAGCGCACGACCTCGGCTTCGACGCCGCCCTTCGGCGTGCCCGACGAAAATCCGAGTGCCAGCAGCGACAGTTTCTGCGGCGCCGGCGCCAACACTTCGGCGCTTTCCGTCCCGCGACGCCACAGCGGAAACACCACCGGCTGCAGCGTCACCCGGTCGAAGCCGAGCGCCTTGAATCGCGCTTCGGCCCAGCGCACGGCACGGGCATCGGCCTCGGTGCCGGCCATGCGTGCGCCGACTTCGGTGGTCAGGGATTCGACGATGGCGTAGGCGCCGCTGCCCGCGAGTGCGTGGTCGCGCAACTGGGTCGCGGTGGCGAGCACCGGTTCGGGAAAGGGCGACGGTGGCACCGGCGCCTGAGCGCACGCCAGGACGGGGACCAAGCACATCGCAACACACAGGCGCATCGTGAACTCCGGCAACGAAGCGATCAGTCTGCCAGAGCCATGCCGGTCCGGAGCGGGGCGTTCGTCATGCCCCGCACCCGGCTCGTCACTCGAAGTCGTTGCGGAACACCAGACCGTCGGCCTCGGGGGCGAGCGTCGCGATCGACAGGTGCGCCGGGTCGCCCGCCTCGACGGCGCCGAGCATGGCGTACGCCGCCACAGGCGCGGTGGGCGCGGTGAATCCGAAGTTGAACGTGGTGCCCCAGTCCAGTCCGTCGGCACCGACCTTGGTCCAGGTGATGCCGTTGGCGTTCTGGGTCGCGGTCCAGTCGGTGCCGGCATTGCGGTCGACGTCGTGGAAGTACAGATCGGTCACCGCGGTGCCCAGCGTCGGCACGAAGAAGGAACCGACCTGTCGGTCGAAATCATGGTTGACGACGGCGTATTCGTAGCGCGTCTGGCCGCCGCCGAGGTCGGTCGTTTTCACGACCACGCGCAGGTGCCCGTCGGGCTGGGTCAGCACGGCATTCATGCTGCCGGCAGGCGGCGCGGTCTCGCTGACCCAGGCATTGACGGCGGGACCGTTGACCAGGAGCGTCGGCGTCGCGAAGGTCCAGATCGACCCGTTGAACGCCGGCGTGATCTGGCGCCAGCCCATGGTGTTGAAGATGTTGATGTCGTCGCGCACCACGTACCAGGCGTCGAGGTAGTAGCTGCTGGCTGCGGTCTGCAGGTCGCTCTCGAGCACGTTGGCGCCGTGGTCGAGGAAGGTTTCGCCGGCACCGGAGTGATCCTGGATGCCGTTGCCGTCCTGGTCGAAATGCGAGCCGGTGTGATTCCACAGCCCGAGCGCGGACTGGATCTCGCTGCGGAACGAGAGTGCGCCGGTGGAGTTGTTGTTGCCCTGGCTGTAGGTGTCCTGACAGCCGAGGCCGAGGATGTGTCCGGAGCCGCCCGGCGCGCCCGAACCGGTGCAGGCGCCGGGATCGCAGCCGGTATTGGTGGTCAGGAAAGCGTGTTTCACGCCCGAGACGCCGATCTGTTCGAAGCGTCCGTCCTTGATGCGGTAGATGCCCCAGATCAGATACGGATGCTGGTCGTTGCCGTAGGGCGGGAAGGTTCCGCTGAACTTCGAATACCAGGGCACGTTGGCGGTGCCGACATTCCGCAGGGTCGCCGACGGACTGATCGCGACCAGACCGTTGCCGCGGGCCCACTGGCCGACCGAACCGATGCCCACCAGGGCAACGTCCTGATCGCCGGACCAGTCGGAGCAGGACGGCGGCGTGCCGAGCTTGGCGGTGCCGGGCGGCGCATCGACCTGCGCCGAGATCTCCAGTCCGCCGACGACCACGCCGGCGAGTTCCGGCGCGTTCATGCGTGCGGCCAGGTCGGCGCCGATCTTCAGGTCGAGGTTGAACAGCTTCAGTTCGCCGCGTTCGGCATTGACCTCGAAGTGCGCGAAGTCGGCGCGGAAGACGACCAGGCCGTCGCGCGTGCGCACCTCGAACTCGCGCGGCGCATAGGCGGGCGCCAGCACGAAATCCTGCAGCGACAGCCGGCCGCCGCGCCAGGCCAGTTCGAAGCCGCCGCGATGGCGGACGCCCGGCCCGAGCAGGTGTTCGAAGACGTGGCCTTCGATGTCCGCGCGGACGCGCCGGTCGGCGAGGCCGGCGAACGCGATCGGGTCGTCGAAGCGCATCGACAGCGGATGGCCCGGAAAACGCGCGCGGACCTTGTCGAGCGCCGATACCTCGAGCCCCAGGTCGCGCATCAGCGCTTGGTTGAACGACAGCTGCGTGCGGACATCGTGCATCGGCCATTCGGCCGCGGCCGAGGCGCCGCAGAGCGCGACGAAGACGAGACCCAGGGCGGTGCGCATGAACATGAGGGTGCGGTCCCCACGGCCGCAGCGGCGGCCGGACAACCAAGCTTAGCGCCAGGCCGCGCTCGCGGCGTTGTGCGCCACGGCGCGGTTACGCAGGGGGGGCGGCGCGAACGCTCAGCGCTGCTTGAGCAGGTCGCGGATCTCGGCGAGCAGCTTTTCCTGCTCGCTCGGCGCGGGTGGTGCGGCCTCCTCGGCCTTTTTCATCTTGTTCATGGCCTTGATGACCAGGAACAGCACGAAAGCCACGAGCACGAAATCGAGCGTCGACTGCAGGAAGGCGCCATAGCCGATGCTGACCGCCGGCGTGCCGTCCGGGTTCGTGCCGAGCTTGAACGCCAGCTCCGAAAAATTCTGGCCCGAGGTCAGGTAGCCGACGATGGGCATGATCATCTTGTCGACCAGCGCGCCGACGATCTTGCCGAAGGCGGCGCCGATCACCACGCCGATGGCCATGTCGACGACATTGCCGCGCATCGCGAACGCCTTGAATTCCGAGATCATGCCCATGGGTTTCTCCTTTGCGTGTGGGTCAGACGATCCGGCCGCGCAGGTCGGCGAGGCCGGGGAAGGCGGCGGCGAAGACATCGCCGCGATGCAGGGCGGCGACGCCCGCAGGCGTGCCGGTGTAGAGCAGGTCGCCGGCGCGCAGCTCGAAGTAGGTCGACAGCGACACCAGGATGTCCGTGACCTTCATCACCATCGTCGCGATGTCGGCGCGCTGGCGCGGTGCGCCATTGATGTCGAGGCGCAGTTCGCCGGCGTCGGGATGTCCGCATTGCGCGACCGGGGTGATCGCGCCGATCGGCGCCGAGGCATCGAAGCCCTTGGCCGTGTCCCAGGGCGTGCCGCGGGACTTGGCCTGGGCCTGCAAGTCGCGGCGGGTCAGGTCGAGCCCGACGGCATAGCCATAGATCGTAGCGTGGGCAGCAACCGCATCGAGATCGCGGCCGCCGGACTGCAACGCGACCACCAGTTCGACTTCGTGGTGCAGATCGGTCGTGATCGAGGGATAGGGCACGTCGGCGCCATCGGTCACGATGGCGTCGGCCGGCTTGCAGAAGAACACCGGGGCGTCGAGAGACACCGTCGCCTTCATCTCGCGCGCATGTTCCTCGTAGTTGCGCCCGATGCAGAAGATGCGCCGCACCGGGAAGCGCGCGTCGCTGCCGACGATGGCGATGGACGGCGGTGCGGGCGGGCTGAAGAGGTAGGTGGTCGCGGATGCGTTCATGGGGTCGGGTGCTTGATGATGAGCAGGGTGCCGATCGTTGCCTCGCCGAAGCCGAGTGCGACGACAAGCGTGCGGAAAAAGTCGGGCAAACCGTCGACGATGTGCGGCAGTGCCGCGCCGACGCCGATCAGCAGCAGTCCGCCGATGATCATGAACGGAGCGGTCTTGCGGAGCCTGTTCGAAGCTTGCATGGGCGCCAGCGATTGTGTCGGAATCGCGATTACACAATGTCCCGGTGACGCCTGTCACTTCGGCTGCACGGGGTGCTTGGGCAGACTGTGCCGCCCCTTTCCGCATTTCGTACCGGAGTTCTCGCATGGACCGTCAGGAAGCGCTGATCTCGCAGCTGCGCATCGATCGCAAGAATGCGCCGCCCCGGCGCCGACGCTGGCCGTGGATCGGCGGTTTCGTCGCGATCGCGATCGGCGTGTTCGTGGCCTTGTCCGGCGGCCGTCCGGTGGCGGTCGAAACCGCCGAGGCGCGCGCTGCCGCGAGCGAAGAAAACGCGTCGGTGCTGGATGCTTCCGGTTACGTCACGGCGCGTCGCCAGGCGACGGTCTCGTCCAAGGTCACCGGCAAGGTGCGCGAGGTGCTGATCGAGGAAGGCCAGCGGGTCGAAGCGGACGAAGTCGTCGCCTATCTCGACGACACCGAGGTGAAGACTGAAGAAGGCCTGGCCCTGGCGCGCCTGAATGCCGCGAAGACCGCGCTCGGCGAAATCCGCGCCATGCTCGCCGATGCCGAGCGCGAACACGCGCGCCAGCAGGACATGGCGGCACGCAAGCTTGGTTCGCAGCAGGCGCTCGACGCCGCGCGCACCCAGATGGACGCGATGCGCGCGCGCCTGACCAATGCCCAGGCGCAGATTCCGGTCGCCGAACGCCAGCTCGAAGCGACCCGCAACCAGCTCGCGAACATGCAGGTGCGTGCGCCGTTCGCGGGCGTGGTCACGGTCAAGGCGGCGCAGCCGGGCGAAATGATCTCGCCGATTTCGGCCGGGGGCGGCTTCACCCGCACCGGCATCGGCACCATCGTCGACATGGACTCGCTCGAAGTCCAGGTCGACGTGAACGAGGCCTACATCAACCGCGTCACCGCGAACCAGCCGGTGAACGTGGTGCTGAACGCGTATCCCGACTGGAACATCCCCGCCAGCGTCATCGCCATCATCCCCGCCGCGGACCGCACCAAGGCCACCGTGAAAGTGCGCATCGCCTTCGCGACCAAGGACGCACGCATCGTGCCGGACATGGGCGTGCGCGTGTCCTTCCTCGAAGAGCGCAAGCCGGGCGCACCGAAGCGCGAGGGCGTATGGGTGCCGACGCGTGCCATCGCCGGCAAGGACAAGGACGTGGCCGTCTTCGTCGTCGCTGCCGACGGCGTGGCCAGGCGCGTGCCGGTCGTGCTTGGCGAAAAGCGCGACGCCGACCAGTTGGTGACGAAAGGCCTGAAGGGCGGCGAACAGGTCGTGCTCGGCCCGTTCGACCAGCTTCGCGACGGCGCGCGCGTGACCACGAAGAAAGCCTGAACCATGCCGGCCCTGATCGAAATTCGCGGCCTGACCAAGGTCTACGAACGCGGCGCGCAACGCATCGAGGTGCTGCACGGCATCGACCTCGATATCCCCGAGGGCGATTTCGTCGCCCTGATGGGGCCGTCGGGTTCGGGCAAGACCACGCTGCTGAACCTGATCGGCGGGCTCGACACGCTCACCGACGGCTCGTTGAGGATCGACGGCGAACGCATCGACGCGCTCTCCGGCGCGGCGCTGGCGGCCTGGCGCGCGAACACCGTCGGGTTCATCTTCCAGAGTTACAACCTGATGCCGGTGCTGAATGCGCAGCGCAACGTCGAACTGCCGCTGCTGCTCGCCGACATGAGTGCGCGCGAACGAACGACGCGGGCGCAGGTCGCGCTGGAACTCGTGGGCTTGTCGGAGCGCGCCGCGCACAAGCCGAACGAACTGTCCGGCGGCCAGCAGCAGCGCGTGGCGATCGCGCGGGCGCTGGTGTCGGACCCGCGCATCCTGATCTGCGACGAACCCACCGGCGACCTCGACCGCAAGACCGCCGACGACATCCTGCGCCTGCTGCAATCGCTGAACCGGGACCACGGCAAGACCATCGTCATGGTCACGCACGACCCCAAGGCTGCCGAATACGCGCGCCGCACCGTGCACCTCGACAAGGGTGAGCTGGTGGACGAGGCGGTGCATTGAGACGCCGATGAAATACCTGCCCCTCGTTCTCGGTGCCCTGTTCCGCAAGAAATGGCGGACCTTGCTGGCGTTGCTGTCGCTGATGCTGGCCTTCCTGCTGCTCGGACTCGGGCAGGCAGTGAATTCGCTGGTCGAAGGCGGCGCCGAATTCCTCGGCGCGAACCGCCTGATCACCCAGGCGCGCACCAGCTTCACGCAGCCGCTGCCGATGCGCATGCTGCCGCGCATCGAGTCGGTGCCGGGCGTGAAGTTCGTCGGGCATTCGCAGTTCTTCGGCGGCGTCTACCAGGATCCGCGCAACTTCTTCCCGCAGTTCGCGGTGAATCCGCAGCGGCTCTACGACACCTATCCGGAATGGAAGCTCGACCTCGACGCGCGCCGCGCGTTCGTTTCGACCGCGAACGGCGCCATCGCCGGGCGCCAGCTCGCCGACAAGCACGGCTGGAAGGTCGGCGACACGATTCCGCTGAGTTCCTTCATCTGGCAGAAGACCGACGGCACCCGCGACTGGGAGTGGAAACTGGTCGGGATCTTCGACGGCCGCGACCAGGAATGGCAGTCGCGCACCAACATCATGTACCTGAACTACGCCTACTTCGACGAGTCGCGCATCCAGGGCGCACGCGGCCTGGCCGGCGTGTTCGTGGTCGTGGTCGACGATGCCGACAACGCCGAGAAGATCGCGGCCGCGATCGACGCGCAGTTCGAGAATTCGCCGGACGAGTCGAAAACCCAGAGCGAGCAGGAATTCCAGCTCGGCTTCCTGCGCCAGATCGGCGATATCGCCTTCATCGTCAACGCGATCATCGGCGCGGCATTCTTCTCGATCCTGATCCTGACCGGCTTCATCATGAACCAGTCGGTGCGGGAGCGTGTGCCGGAGTTCGGCGTGCTGAAGTGCCTTGGTTTCACCGATCGCACCGTGCTGGGATTGGTGCTGGCCGAGGCCCTCGCCCTGTGTGCGCTCGGCGCCATCATGGGTCTGGCGCTGGCCTTCGTCGTCACCGGCCTCCTGCCGCCGGAGTTCCCGGTGCGCATCGGCTCGCGCGTGTTCGTGGCCGCCGCGATCACCACCGTGCTGCTCGCGGTCATCGTCGGCCTGCCGCCGGCCTGGCGCGCGATGCACCTGAAGATCGTCGACGCATTGGCGGGGCGCTGAGATGGGCGTGATCGGACAGACCCGGGAAATCGTGCTGCTGAACCTGCGCAGCATTCCGTCGCGTCTGGGGGCGTCCCTGGTCATCGTCGTCGGCATCGCCGGCGTGGTCGCGGTGATGGTGGCCATGCTGTCGATGTCGGCCGGCCTGTCGGAGACGCTGGCCGCCACCGGCGATCCGGATCGGGTGGTGGTGTTGCGCGGCGGTTCCACCAGCGAACTCGCGAGTTTTCTCGACCGCGCCTCGAATACCCTGGTGCGCCAGGACCCGGCCGTCGCGCGGGCCTCGGACGGCTTGCCGGCGGCGTCGGGAGAGCTGATCGTCATCACCGAACTGTCGCGGCCGGGGCAGAAGACCGGCGTCAACGTTTCGATGCGCGGCGTCGAACCCAAGGGCTTCGAACTGCGCCCGGAATTGCGCGTGATCGCCGGTCGGCGCTTCAAGCCGGGTCTGCGCGAAGTCGTCGTCGGATCGAGCGCGCAGCAGCAGTTCTCGGGCCTGGAGGTCGGCCAGACGTTGCGCTTCCGCGGCTCGAGCTGGACCATCGTCGGCGTGTTCGAGAGCGGCGACGCGCACGAGTCGGAGCTTTGGACCGACCTCGAAACCCTGCAGGGCGCGTTCGGGCGCAGCGGCGTCTCGTCGTTGCTGATGCGTCTCGCGAACCGCGACTCGTTCGATGCAATGAAGGCGCGTCTGGGCGCCGATCCGCAGCTCAATGTCGATGCCTTGCGCGAGCGCGACTACTTCGGCCAGCAGTCCGCCAATTTCACGCGCCAGATCTCGTTCCTGACCAGCATCGTGGGCTTGATCATGGCCCTCGGCGCGATGTTCGGCGCGATCAACACGATGTATTCGGCCGTATCGACCCGTACCGCCGAGATCGGCACCCTGCGCGCGCTCGGCTTCGGGCGGGTGCCGGTGATCGCCTCGGTGATGGCCGAGGCCCTGCTGCTGGCCCTGGCCGGAGGCGTGTTCGGCAGCGGTATCGCCTGGGCGCTGTTCAATGGCTACACCGTGTCGACGCTCGGCAGCGGTTTCACCCAGATCGCGTTCGATTTCGCGGTGACGCCGGCCTTGCTGGTCAGGGGGCTGGTCTGGTCGCTGGCGATCGGATTCGTCGGCGGTCTGGCGCCGGCCCTGCATGCCGCACGCATCCCGGTGACCGAGGCTCTGCGCGCACGCTGAGTGTTATGCTCGGGCCGAATCGTCCTCCGACCCCGGCCCCGTGATCGACATCCCCGGCTACAAAGTCCTGAAGCAGCTCGGCCGCGGCGGCATGGCCACCGTTTATCTGGCGCTTCAGGAGTCGGTCGACCGCGAGGTGGCGCTGAAGATCATGTCGCCGGCGCTGATGGTCGACCCCAACTTCGGCGAGCGCTTCCTGCGCGAGGCCCGCATCGCCGCCAAGCTGCACCATCGCCATGTCGTCGGCGTTCACGACGTCGGCAAGCACGGCGATGTCCACTACATCGCGATGGAGTTCGTCTCCGGCGGTTCCGCGCATCGCGAAGACGGCAAGCCCGACGATCCGACGCACGTGTTGCGGGTGGTGCGCGAGATCGCGACCGCGCTCGCCTACGCGCACAGCAAAGGTTTCGTGCACCGCGACGTGAAGCCGGACAACATCCTGATGCGCGACGACGGTTCGTCGGCGCTCACCGACTTCGGCATCGCGCGTGCCAACGATTCGGCAACGCGCATGACGCGGACCGGCGCGGTCATCGGCACGCCGCACTACATGAGCCCGGAACAGGCGCGAGGGCGTCCGCTCGACGGTCGCGCCGACCTGTATTCGCTCGGCTGCGTGCTGTACGAGATGCTGATGGGCCGCGTGCCTTATCAGGCCGACGATCCGCTCGCGGTCGGCATCATGCACATCACCGAGCCGGTGCCGAAGCTGACGCCGAACCTGCAGCCGATCCAGCCCTTGCTGGACCGGATGATGGCGAAGACCCCGGAGGAGCGCTTCCAGAACGGCAACGATGTCGCCGACGCGATCCGCGAGATCGAGCTCGACATCGCCGAGGGCCAGTATCCGCATCTAGCGACGCCGGACGACGCCTATCGCCGCCGCGTCTTCGCCGAACAATCGCGCACGCAACGCCTGCCGACGCCGCCGCCGGAACACGAATCGGTGCATGGCCGTGTCGAACCCTCGTTCGGCAACCTGCGCGACATGCCGACGATCAGCGACGGCGGCAATGGCGCGACCCGCGTCACCCCATCGGTGCCGTCGTCGGCCCGATCCAGGCCGGCCGCGCCCAGGACGATGCCGACGCGCGAACCGCGCCGGATCTGGCCCTACGTCGCGGGCGCGCTGCTGGTCGCCGCGATCGGTGCCGGATATGCGTTCCGGACCCAGCTCACCGGATTGCTCCCGGAGTCCGATGTCGCCGCGCTGCTGAAACGCGCCGATGCCGCCGTGGTGGCGAACCGATTGATCGACGGCGACGGCAATGCCCGCGGCCTGTATCAGGCGGTGCTGCAGATCGATCCCGACAACACCCAGGCGCGCGACGGCATCCAGCGGATCGGCGCGGTGCTGATCCAGCGCGCCGACGAAGCCCGCGCCGGCGGCAATCTCGACATCGCCCGCGGTTTCGCCAACGAAGCCGAGGAACTGCTTCAGGGCGGTCAGGCCATCGCCGAACTGAAGGCGAGATTGCAGGAAGCGGAGTCCGCCAAGACCCGGCTCGACGAGCTGATCCCGAAGGCGGAGGCCGCGTTCGCGGCCGGCAACTACGTCGGGTCGCCGGACAGTGCCTACGAGCTGTATCAGCAGGTCATCGGCGTCGACGCCGCGAACGCGATTGCCCCGAACGGCATCGCCAAGATCCTCGACGTGCTCGGCGCCCGCGCCGATGCCGAGCTGAAGGCCGGCGACCTGGGCGCGGCGGCGCTGACCGTCCAGTCGATCACCCAGATCAGTCCGAACTTCGCGCAGCTCGCCGATCTCAAGGCGCGCTTGTCGGAAGGGCAGGGCGACGCGCTCGATGCCTTGAGCCAGGACCTGGAACGCGCCGCGCGCCTGTTCGCGGACGGCGCGCTGGCGCCGCCGAGCGAGCCGAACGCGCTGTCGATCTACCAGAGCGTGCTCGTGCGCGATCCGGTGAATGTGCCGGCCAAGCAGGGTCTGACGCGCATCGGCAACGCGCTGCTCGCGCAGGCACGCACGAAGATCGCCGACAAGGACCTCGAGGCCGCCGACAAGCTCGTGCGTCGCGCCGAAGCGCTCGGTCCGGCAGCAGCAGAACTGCGCACGACCCGACTGGAGTTGCGCGAAGCGAAGGAACGCCGCGACATCGCCAACAATCCGCGTCCGGTCGGTCCAGCCGAACAGCAACGCATGGCCGAATTGCTCTCTCGCGCCCGCGACTACGCCCGCAACGGCGACCTGTTCGGCGAGCCGGGCGAGAATGCCATCGATGCCTACAACAACGTGTTGCGCATCGATCCGAACAACGCCGAAGCCCGTGCCGGCATGGCGGCATTGCCGGCGCGCGCCAAGGAACTGTTCGAGCAGGCGCTGGGCGGCAATCGCCTGAATGCCGCCTACGAATATTTCGATGCCCTGCGCGAACTGTCGTCGAACGACGCCGACATCGGCACGATGCGCGACCGTCTGGTGCGCGCCTATGTCGACAAGGCCAAGGCCATGAACGCCGCCGGCAAGGCCGACGAAGCCAAACGTGCGGCCGCCAAGGCGCGCGAACTGGCGCCGAATTCGCCGGTCACGGCGGAACTCGCGAACCTGCTCTGAGCGCGGCGTGATCGTCGTCCGCCGCGCCCGGCCGCAGGATGCGAAGCTGCTGGCGCAACTCGCCGAATCGACCTTCCGCGACACCTTCGCGGCTTCGAACAGCGCCGAGAACATGGACGCGCACTGCCGCGCCAGCTACGGCGAAGCCCTGCAGTCGCGCGAGATCGCCGATGAATCGATGCTCACGCTGCTCGCCGAAGTCGACGCGCGTCTCGTCGGCTACGCGCAACTGCGCCTCGGCCGCGCGCCAGCCTGCGTGGTCGCGAATGCACCCGGCGAGATCCAGCGCCTCTACGTGCATCGCGACGGGCATGGCCGCGGCATCGCGCAAGCCCTGATGCAGACCAGCCTCGACGCGCTGCGCGCACGCGGCGCCGATGTCGTCTGGCTCGGCGTCTGGGAACACAACCCGCGCGCCATCGCCTTCTATCGCAAGACCGGTTTCACCGAAGTCGGCGACCACGTCTTCCAGATGGGCAACGACCCGCAGCGCGACGTCGTGATGATGCGCGCATTGGCAAATGCACGATCAACAGAACGATGAAACGCATCCGCATCCAGCAACCCGGCGGTTATGACGCGCTTCGCATCGAGGCGTGCGCGGACCCGCAGCCGGGACCGGGGCAGGTGCGGGTGGCGGTCGAGGCCTGTGGGGTGAATTATGCGGACGGCATCATCCGCATGGGCCTGTACGCGTCGGCGAAACAATTGCACGGCTATCCGATCACGCCGGGCTTCGAAGTGGCCGGGCGCATCGATGCGGTGGGCGAGGGCGTCACGGCGTGGGCGGTCGGCGATGCGGTGATCGGACTGACGCTGTTCAATGGCTACAGCAGCAGTCTTTGCCTCGATGCCGAGCAGGTGTTCGCGCTGCCCGAACACCTGTCGATGGCCGAAGGCGCGAGCCTGCCGACCGTGTTCCTCACGGCATGGTTCATGGTGCATCAGCAACTGCATCCGCATGCCGGCGAACGCTGGATGGTGCATTCGGCTGCCGGCGGCGTCGGTTCCGCGCTGGTGCAGATCGGGCGACTCGCCGGATGCGAGGTCACCGGCGTCGTCGGCAGCACGCACAAGGTCGAGCACTGCTCGCGCATGGGCGCCGAACATGTGATCGACAAGTCGCGCGACGATCTGTGGGCCGCAGCGAAGCGCGTTGCGCCCGACGGATATCATGCCGTCTTCGACGCCAATGGCGTGGCCACGCTGCGCCAGAGCTACGCCCATCTCGCGCCGACCGGACGACTGGTGATCTACGGCTTTCATTCGATGCTGCCGCACGACGGCCGACTGAACTGGCTGCGCCTGGCCTGGCATTGGCTGCGCACGCCGCGCTTCAACCCGCTCGACATGACCCAGAGCAACCGCAGCGTGCTCGCCGCGAACCTCAGCTTCCTGCAATCGGAAGCGCCGCGCCTGCGCGAAGGCATGCAGTGGCTGGTGCAGCGGTTTCAATCGGGCGAATTGCGGCCGCTGCCGGTCGAGACCTTTCCGCTCGAACGCGCCGCCGATGCGCAGCGCCGCATCGAGTCCGGACAGAGCATCGGCAAGCTGGTGCTGGTGCCCTGATGCCGTGTCGAACGGTCGCGCGGTTCAACTCGCCGCCGCTTCCGATTCGAGCAGGTACAGGGCCATGGCGTGGTCGCCGCCGCCGATGAAGTCGTTCGGGTTGATCGTGAAGCCGGAGCGGATCAACGCCTCGCCCACGCACCATTCGCGTTGCGCTTCGGTGAAGCGGCGCTTGTGCCGCGAAATCGCGAGCAGGTCGTCGCGGCTGGGCGCCAGCGGGTTCGCCGGCGCAATCTCGAGTTCGGGCGCGATCGCCGCGATCTCCGGCGCCGCGTCCTGCGCGGCAACATGGTCGTCGACTTTCGCCTGCGTCTCCGCCCCCGCCGGCGCTTCGGCCATCGCCTGTTCCGCCGCGGCGACCGGTCCGGGTGCAGCAGTCGTTTCGACGACGACCGCCGCGTCGCTCGCGCCTGCATCCGCCGTCGCTGCTGCCGCAAGCCGCTGCGCCACCTTCTTCGCCAGCAACTGATAGATCGCCGGCGCCGTCACGCGCAGGTCTTCCGCCGCAAGACGCCACGCCTGCGCGACGCGATCGGTCGACACCGCCGCCGTCGCCAGCACGGCGACAGCCGTCGCAGTCTCAGGCGCGTCGTCGCGCGCGAGCTCCACCCGCGCCTCGTCGATGCGCCGACACAACTCGCTCTTGTGGAAATCGCGCATCAACGTGCGCAACTCGATGCGGCAGTCCGCCAGCAGGTCGCGAATGTTCTTGTTCATGGCGGGCGCAGGCTTCCGATCTGAGTCGATGGAAGCAGGAACTGTACCAGTGGTGGTCGCCAAGCGAGTTCAATCGTCGAATCATGTACGCCCTGTTTGTCGGCATTCGCGACCGAAACCGCCTGCAGCTGGGCGAGCGTCCTTGCTGATGGGAAATGCCGATTCCTTCAACCATTCGACGACTTCGGCGGTCTTTGCCGAGCGATCGCGCAGTGCAATCAATCTTTCGCCATGTCCAACCACCGCCTTTCCTGTAGAAGAATTCCACCACTCGTTACCACGGCTGAGCGGCTCTGCGTCGGCAGGCGAATGGCATTTCGCTTCCTGCGCAGGGTAGGTAAGGAATCCGATGATGAGGCCTGGCGTACTAGACATCAGATCGCCGAAATCGCGTCTCGCATGCGAGCCGGAGTAACTGTCCTGAAGCATGTGCAGCAAGGCGCCAAACGCCATGTCGCGAATTGTTTCTTCGTCGACGCCGAACTGGCCCGTGGCAAATAGGTCGCGCGAATTCCACTCCGACTTGTTGTCGGAGAACCATTTCGCGATGTACGGGATTCCCGACAATGGCTGGCTCAATGCAATTTGCTCTTCTTTGTCCTTGGTTGACAGTCGATACAAGTACTCGGACCAAGCAAGCATCGACGATTGAGTGATCTGAGCCGGTTCGTCGAGCGACTCCGCCATGGCGTGCATCCATTGCATGTCGCCGTAGTGGGTCCGATACAGCGTCAGGTACGCGTCCGTATGAAATTCCCCGCGTTTTCCACGATGGCGCATACGCTGCGAGACCTTCCCGCCGTCGACGATATAGCCGATTGTGCAAGCCGGCTCCGGCAGTTCGCCATTGGCTTGGAGACCGACGTTAATCCGTTTGCAGAGATGGCCGGCGCGCCCTCGGACAGGGAATCCGGATGGCATGTCTGCCCACAGGAGTCCTCGCAGAACCCCGACTGGAACCTCTTCGCAATATGAATCCACGCAGCCATAGCTTCGCGCCAAAATGGATTCGTGAACTGGGTGTCCGAATCGATCGAACAACGTGTCGACCAGCGACGAGGACCCGAACCGGCGCTTCACTTCCTCTTTCGTCGCTTGGGTGTGCGATGGCGAGCCGATCTTGTAGGCGAAGGCCGGCGTCATCGTCGAGAGTGTGGCCAGCGATATCAGGACGATGGCGCCGACACGGATGCGGCACTTCTTCCCAGGCGTCGCGGGGTTCATGGTGCGTCCGTTTGCGGAGGCTCTGGGGATGGATCGCTCGGAGTTGACGGAGTCGCAGTTGTTGCGCGTTCCGGGATCACCAACTGCTTGTACTGGTCGAGTTCATTGATCGTGGCTGTCCGCTGATTCAGCAAGTCATCTCTTTGCCTGCGCAGCATCGACAACGTATTCGTGTCCTCGGAAGACAGCGAGGGCTTTGACTCGAGTGTCGCTATTCGTGCGTCGAAATCCTTCAGGTTCTTATCGATTGCTTCCAGCAATGCGGTCTTGGCGTCGATCCGGGCCTGAACCAGCGGGTCGGTCGTGCGTGTGGTTCTCCCGGCTTTCTTGACGAGACTCGTGACGCCTACGTAGAAAGAGCAAAGGTCGTGATATGCCAATGCGTCTCCAACGGCTTCAGCAGGTGGATAGGCCGTCACGTCTTGTGTGCGCCGGCTGCGTATTGCCGTGTAGCTGGCGCTTCGCAAGCCTTGGATCTCGGCGATAATCGCGCCGACCAGCAATCCTTGGTAGATCTCCGAGTTGATCGATGAGCGTGTACCAGAAATGACTGATGATGCTATGGACATGTTCTGTGCTGCGCGCCCCTCGACGATGGATGCAGCACCGGACAAGAGCATGGAGCTGAATGAGCTGGCGACGTTGATCAGTCCAGATGTGCCGAATACATCGGCAAGATGCTTCTCGCAGACCTCGTTCGACAAAATGATCAATCGAGACTGCGTGTTGTTGCGAGTGCTCGCGTTGTCGCCTGCCAAGTTGATCCAATAGGACACGTCGCATGCGACGTCCGTGTTGTCTGGGCCCCTCCCGCAATCGATGGTCCCACCGCGCGATACTCCATCCTCAAGGTCCGCGCCGTAGTAGCGCGATACCGGGTCGACTTGCATGACTTCACCAACCGTGGCCTCTCTTGCCAACTGGCAGCCGCTCAACAACAGCATTGCAGCGAGCGGAATCGCATTGATCGGAAGCAGGGTGTGACGAGACAGCAGGTTCATGGTCTTCATCTCCCGTTAGAAGTGAGTGGCATTGGTGGCAAGTGATTGTTCGCAGGAGAACTATCGCTGTGCTCTGGTACCGCCAACTGCGAGTTCTGACAGCTTGACCGCGACCAGGCCGTGCTTTGCGTGTCGTGTCGGGTTGGTGTAGACGATGAAGCGTCCACGTGGCGATGCCTTGATCGCCGCGGCCGCCGCGCGCACCATCGGACGCACGCCGCCATGCATTTCCGTGCGCGGCGCTCACAGCGCAGACAAGGAGCGAACCATGGCGAAAGTGACCGGCATTGGCGGCGTGTTCTTCAAGAGCCGTAACGACCCCGTGGCGTTGGCCGCCTGGTACCGGAAGCACCTCGGTCTGCCGCTGGAGTCGTGGGGCGGCGCCATCCTGCGCTGGCCCGAGGATCGGGCCGACGACGGCGGGCTGACGGTGTGGACGGTCGCGAAGCCCGAGAGCCAGTGGTTCAGCCCGAGCGATGCCGCCTTCATGATCAACTATCGCGTCGATGACCTCGATGCGCTGATCGCACAACTCCGCGCCGACGGCATCGAGATCGTCGGCGGTCCCGAATCCCACGAGAACGGCAAGTTCGCCTGGATCATGGACCCCGACGGCCACAAGCTCGAACTCTGGCAGCCGATGGCCTGGGACGAAAAGAACAAGGGTCCGTGAGGCGCCGAACTACCCCAACACGCGTTGCAGCGCCTGCGTCGCCGCGGCGAACGAGAAATGGGTGGCGATGTTGGCGAGTCCGCCGTCGGCGAGGCGGGTCCAGAGGGCTTCGTCGGTGTAGAGGCGGATGACTTCGCGGGCGAAGGCTTCGGCGTCGTCGGCGACGAGCACGTCGACTTCGTGTTTGAGGTACATGCCTTCGGCGGCCACGGTCGTCGCCACCACCGGTTGACCGTGCGCCATGCTCTGGTTCACCTTGCCCTTCACGCCCGCGCCGTAGCGCAGCGGCGCCACCGAGAGGCGGCAGCCGTCGAGCATCTCGTCGAGCGTAGGCAGGAAGCCATGCACGATCACGCGCTCGCCGGCCAGCGCCTTGATCGCATCCGGCGTGCGGCTGCCGACGATGTGGAAGCGCGCGTCCGGCAACGCCTTGGCGACCAGCGGCCAGACCGCATGCACGAACCACAGCATCGCGTCGACGTTCGGTGGATGCTGGAAGCCGCCGACGAAGAACAGGTCCTTGCGTTCGCCGAAGGTGGCGCGGCGCCCGACCAGTTCGTGCACGTTCGACAACACCTCGACGCGCGCGCCCGGCACTTCGCGTTGCAGCAGTTCCTGTTCGATCGGACTGACCACCAGGGTCACGTCGCTCTGCCGGATCAGGCGCAGCTCCGCCAGCTTGGTCGACGCCGCCTGACGGCGCAGGTCCTCGCGATCGGCCAGCGCGGCTTCGCGCTCTTCGCGCAGGTAGTGCAGGTCGACGGTGTCGAACACCAGGCGCGCTTGCGGCGCGTAATGGCGCACTGCCGCCAGCAGCGGCGAGGCGACGTAATGCCGACTCAGCACGACGGCGTCGAACTGCGCGCCGTTCTCGCGCAGCCAGCGCATCGGTTCCGGCATCCAGGGGTGGTAGAGCACCTCGACGCCGAGTTGCTGCAGGGCCTCGGTGTAGCGACCGTCGAAGGCGCGGTTCTCGGCGAAGAAGCTGACCTTGTGCCCGAGCGCGCCGAGCACGCGCATCAGGTTGACCATGCGTACCGAACCCGAATCCTCGTCCGGGTGCGGCGTGGTCGCATCCACGATCAGCACGCGCTTCCGAACGCGATGTTCGCGCGCGATGACGATGCCGGCGCCCGGCGCCGGCTGCTTCGGCAGCACCGCGGCCCAGCGTTCGAGGAACTTCTGCTGGTTGACGACCTGGTATTTCTTGGTGCCGCTGGTGGTGTCGGTGCCTGCGGTCACGCCTTCGAAGTGGAACACCGTCGACGCCGGCTGGTACAGCACGCGCAGCCCGGCTTCGCGCACCTGGAAGGCGAGATCGGTGTCTTCGTAATAGGCCGGCGCATAACGTCCGTCGAAGCCGCCGCGCTGTTCGAACAGCGTCCGCGCAATGGCGATCGCCGCGCCCGAGCAGTAGTCGACTTCGCGCACGTAGTTGTGCGCCGGATCGCGCGGGTCGCCGAAGCGTCCGTAGTTCCAGCCCGAGCCGTCGCTGAACACGATGCCGCCGGCTTCCTGCAGGCGTCCGTCGGGATACACCAGCTTGGACCCGACCAGACCGACGCGCGGATGCTGGTCGAAGGTGTCGAGCAAGGTGTCGAGCCAGTGCGGCGACACCTGCGTGTCGTTGTTGAGGAAGACCAGGTATTCGCCGCCGGCGAGCGCCGCGCCGGCGTTGCAGGAGCCGACGAAGCCGAGATTCTCGGCATTGCGATGGGCGACGATGCCCTCGATCTGCTGCAGTCGCGCCCAGGTCTCGTCGCTCGATCCATCGTCGACGACGATGACTTCGAAGCCCGAACGCTGCGTCTCCTTCGCGAGCGAGCGCAGGCAGGCCTCGGTGTAGCTCCATTTGTTGTAGACGGGGATGACGATGCTCGCGCGCGGCGCGGTCGCACGCGGGAGCGACAGCATCGCGATCGCCTGGGTCGGCTCGGTGTCGCC
The DNA here is from genome assembly GCA_044229785.1 of Ahniellaceae bacterium. Classification (GTDB taxonomy): domain Bacteria; phylum Pseudomonadota; class Gammaproteobacteria; order Xanthomonadales; family Ahniellaceae; genus JADKHK01. The sequence goes on along the minus strand of JBGASK010000050.1, from coordinate 1,345 downwards.
GGCGGAGATCAGTTCCGGCTTCGGCAGTTCAAGCGCCAGCGGGGCGCCGCCGCGACCGAGGCGAACGCGGTCGAACGTGCCTTTCAGCCCGCGCGCGCGCAGGCTGCGCAACAGCCGCGGCGGCACGCCGAGCGCACGCCGCGCCAGATAGCCGAGCTGGACGCGGGCGTTCGCCCCTTGGCGATTCAGGAACCGCAGCGGCTTGGTCAGGCGCCAGCTGAGGCTGGCGATCAATTCGGCTTTCTCGGCCTCGACACGTGCGATCTCGCGCCGGAAATGCGCGGCCGCGGCTTCCCAGTCGCGTTGCGCGTCGTCGTGGCGCAGGGCCGCCGCCTGCAGTTCGATGCCGAGACGTTGCGCTTCGGCGTCGAGTTGCATCGCCCAGTCGGAGCGTTCGGCGAATTCGAGGCTGAGCTTGCCCAGGCGCCCATGCAGTTCGTCGAGCGCGCCTTCGAGACGGCGACATTCCTGCAGACGCTGCTCGGCCAGGGCCGCTGCGGCGACACGCGCCTGCTCGCGTTCGCGCGCCCACTCGGCACGCTTCGCGAGTTCCGCATCCTTGTCGGCATCGGTCCGGCGCAGTTCGTCGCGTTCGCGCTCGGCGTCGAGCAGGCGCAGGGCCAGCGTGGCGCCGGCGGGATCGGATGCGCACTGCCAGCGTGGCGTCACCGCATCGGCCGCGACCAGGGCACGATGCGCCGACGCCATGGCGGCGATGCCCGGCGCCTGCGGTTCGCGCGCCAGCTGCTCGCGAATCGCGGCCAGCGCGCTCGGGTCGTCGTGCAGTTCGGCGACGAGTGCGGCGATGGCGCCGGCTTCGGGCGCGACCAGCAGGCCGTCGTGCGTGTCGCGGATGCGTTCGGCGAATGCGCCCAGAGCGGTGGCGATGGTCGGCAGGCCGAGTGCGCGCAGTTCGCTCAGCGTGTAGCTGTAACTCTCCGCCACGGTGGCCGGCAACAGCGCCGCATCCGGGGCGATGCGTGCGAGCAGGTCGGGCAGTTCGTCGCGGCGATAGTCGAAGACCAGATGCACGTGGCGCTCGCCGAGGAAACCCAGCCCGGCGCGACCGCAGCCGACCAGGAACACGTCGGCGTGTTCGCGCAGGTCGGTTGCGAGCAGGGCACGCAGCAACCGCTCGCCCTTGCCGCCGTTGAGCCGGCCGAGCACGACGAGACGCATGCGGTCACGCACCGGCGGTTTCGGCAAATGACGCGCACCGAAGTCGCGCAGCCCATGGCCGATCACCTCGAAGCGGCGTGCGGCCAGTTCCGGCGCCAGGCGCAGCCAGTTGCGGCGCACGCCTTCGGTCGGTGCGCACAGAACCGCGCCGACACGATCGACGCCC
>JBGASK010000164.1:0-4711 GCA_044229785.1 Ahniellaceae bacterium | reverse complement strand
CATCCACGACCACAAGATCCTGATCCTCGATTTCGGTGCGCAGTACACGCAGCTGATTGCGCGTCGCGTGCGCGAGATCGGGGTGTACTGCGAAATCTGGGCGTGGGATCGGGCCGCCGGGCGCATCGCCGACTTTGCGCCTTCCGGAATCATCCTGAGCGGCGGTCCGGAATCGGTGACCGAAGCGAATTCGCCGCGCGCGCCGGAAGAAGTGTTCACGCTCGGGGTGCCGGTGCTCGGCATCTGTTACGGCATGCAGACCATGGCCGAACAGCTCGGCGGCAAGGTCGAAAGCGGGCATACGCGCGAGTTCGGGCTCGCGCGCTTCGGCATCGGCATCGCGAATCCGCTGCTGCAGGCCGAAAACAACGCCTTCACCGCGTGGATGTCGCATGGCGATCGCGTCGTGCGCATTCCGGAAGGCTTCACGACGATCGGCAGTACCGATGACCTGCCGATCGCCGCGATGATGGACGAGGCGCGTCGCTACTACGCGGTGCAGTTCCATCCCGAAGTCACGCATACCCAGTTCGGCACCGAGCTGCTGCGCCGTTTCGTCGTCGACCTGTGCGGCTGCGCGACGCAATGGACCAGCGCCAACATCATCGAGGACGCGATCGCGCGCGTGCGCGCCCAGGTCGGCACGCGGAAGGTGCTGCTCGGCTTGTCCGGCGGTGTCGATTCCTCGGTCGTCGCGGCCCTGCTCGAACGCGCCATCGGCGACCAGCTCGTCTGCGTCTTCGTCGACACCGGCCTGCTGCGTTATCGCGAAGGCGACCAGGTCATGGAGACGATGGCGCAGCACATGGGCGTCAACGTCATTCGCGTCAATGCGGCAGAGCGCTACTTCGCCGAACTCAAGGGCGTCGACGACCCGGAAGCCAAGCGCAAGATCATCGGCCGATTGTTCGTCGAGATCTTCGAGGAAGAGTCGAAGAAGCTCGACGATGTCGCCTTCCTCGCCCAGGGCACGATCTATCCGGACGTGATCGAATCCGCCGGTTCCGCGACCGGCAAGGCGCATGTGATCAAGTCGCATCACAACGTCGGCGGCCTGCCCGAGCGCATGCATCTGAAACTGGTCGAGCCGCTGCGCGAGTTGTTCAAGGACGAAGTGCGGCGCATCGGCGTCGAACTCGGCCTGCCGCGCGAGATGGTCTATCGCCATCCGTTCCCGGGGCCGGGGCTCGGCGTGCGCATCCTCGGCGAAGTCACGGCTGCGGCTGCGGATACCTTGTCCCGCGCCGACGCCATCTTCATCGAGGAACTGCGCAGGCACGGCTGGTACGACCGCGTCAGCCAGGCCTTCGCGGTGTGGCTGCCGGTGCGTTCGGTCGGCGTCGTCGGCGACGCCCGCGCCTATGAGCCCGTGGTCGCATTGCGCGCCGTCGAAACCATCGACTTCATGACCGCACATTGGGCGCACCTGCCGTACGACCTGCTCGACCACGTCGCCCGCCGCATCGTCAACGAAGTCCGCGGCATCTCGCGCGTCGTCTACGACATCTCCGGCAAGCCGCCGGCGACGATCGAATGGGAATGAGCACGACTCAAGCGGAGATCGATGCCCACTGGATGCAGCACGCCCTGCATCTGGCCGAACAGGCCGATGTCCGCGACGGCGAGGTGCCGGTGGGCGCGGTGATCGTGAATGGGCGCGGACAGGTGATCGCGGAGGGTTCGAATCGCGTGATCAGCGACTGCGACCCGAGCGCGCACGCGGAAATCGTCGCGTTGCGCATGGCCGGTCGGAGCGAAGGCAACTATCGATTGCCGGGCGCGACGCTGTACGTGACGCTCGAACCTTGCGCGATGTGCGCCATGGCGATGGTGCATGCGCGCATCGCGCGGGTCGTGTTCGCGGCGCGCGATCCGAAGACCGGCGCCGCCGGCAGCATCTTCGACCTGCTCGCATCGCCTGCGCACAATCACCGCGTGGAAGTGAGCGAAGGCGTGCTTGCCGACGAAGCCAGCCGCATGCTGACGAATTATTTCCGTCGCAAACGCGGCAAGGCTGAGCTTTAATCCGCGCCTCGATTCGAGGATTTGCGCATGGCCACGCCGAACGACAACCACCTGATCTGGATCGACCTGGAAATGACCGGGCTCGATCCGGACACCGACTCGATCCTCGAGATCGCGACGCTGGTCACCGACAGCGATCTGAACATCGTCGCCGAAGGCCCCGAGTTCGCGATCGCACATCCCTTGTCGCGTCTCGAAGCCATGGACGAGTGGAATCGCAGCACGCACGCCAAGACCGGCCTGTGGCAGCGCGTGCTCGATTCGCGCGTCGGTCTGGCGGAGGCCGAAGCGGAGACGATCCGTTTCCTGGAAGCCTGGGTGCCGAAAGGCAAATCCCCGATCTGCGGCAATTCGATCTGCCAGGACCGCCGTTTCCTTGTGCGCTGCATGCCGCAGCTCGAAGACCATTTCCACTACCGCAACCTCGACGTGTCCACGCTCAAGGAACTGGTGCGGCGCTGGAACCCGGCCCTGCTCGACGGGTTCAAGAAGGAAGGCACGCACACCGCGTTGAGCGACATCCGCGAATCCGTCGCCGAACTGCGCTACTACCGGCAGTTCATGGGGCGCCTTGGCGGCCAGTCCTAAAGCTTGCGGACGAAAAAGCTGTCGCAGCTGAAGTGGCCGGTGCGGCCGAGCGGATTCTTGACCGGTTCGAAGCCGGACATGCGGTAGAGCTTCTTGGCCGCGTCCATGCCGGTGAGGGTTTCGAGATAGATGCGTTCGAAGCCGAAGTCCCGGGCCTTGGCGATGCAGGTCTGGATCAGCGCATTGCCGGCGCCGAGGCCGCGCAGTTCCGGCAGGAAGTACATCTTGCGTAGTTCGCAGGTGTCCTCGTCGCCGCCGATCAGCGGCGCGATGCCGCCGCCGCCCATCACCACGCCGTCCTTCTCGACGACGAAATAGGCCGCGCGCGGGATCGCATAGGCCTCGGCCATGTGATCGACTTCGGTGTCGTGGATCGCGAAGCCCGGGCCGTCGGCGCCGAATTCGGGCATGACCGTACGGATGACGGCGGCAACGGCGGCGTTGTCGGCAGGGGAGATCGCGCGGATGACGTGGCTCATGTGCTGAATCTGCCGCAGTGCCGCCGCTTCGGCAAGCACGATCAGGCGTTGCCGTGCAGGCGCACGAAATCGGCGAATTCCTCGGGCGAGATCGGCTTCGAGAACAGATAACCCTGGGCCAGCGTGGTGCCCTGGCGGATCAGGAACTGGCGCTGCGTTTCCGTTTCCACGCCCTCGGCCACGACCAGCAGGCCCAGACTCTGCGCGATGCGGATGATGGCCTCGCAGATCGCGGTGTCGGTCGGCGTGACCGGAATGCCCTGCATGAAGTGGTGGCTGATCTTGAGACCGTCGAAGGGCAGGCGGCGCAAGTAATTCAGGGCCGAATAGCCCTCGCCGAAATCGTCGATGACGAGGGATACGCCGAGCTGCTTGATGGCGTTGAAGATGTCGAGCGTGTCCGGCACGTCCTCGACCAGCACGCGTTCGGTCATTTCGAGTTCGAGCGCATCGCCTTCGAGACCGTGGTCGCGCAAGGCTTCGGCGACGATTTCGGGCAGGTTGTCGCTGAGGAACTGGCGGTAGGACACGTTCACCGCGACCCGCGGCACGTTCAGCCCGGCGTCGCGCCAGGCGCGCAGCTGCCGGCAGGCTTCGCGGATCACCCAGGCGCCGATGCGCACGATGTCGCCGGTGTTTTCGGCGTGCGAAATGAACAGGTCCGGCGCCAGCTCGCCGAGCATGCGGTTGCGCCAGCGGATCAGCGCTTCGGCGGCGGTGACCTTGCCGCTGGCCAGGTCCACCTGCGGCTGGTAGCGCAGGTAGAACTCCTGATTGTCGAGCGCGCGGCGCAATTGGGTCTCGACCAGCAGGCGGTCGGTGAGCTTGCGCGACAACGCCGGCGTGAATGCCTGCCAGTTGTTGCGGCCGCGCCGCTTGGCGTCGAACATGGCTGCGTCGGCGTGGTTGATCAGTTGCTGGATGGTGGCGCCGTCCTGCGGATACTGGGCGATGCCGACCGAAGCGGTGATCGAGAATTCCTCGCCGCTGTGCGGGAACGGTTCCGCGAAGGCTTCGGTGATGCGCAGCGCCATGTCGCGCGGCACCTGTTCGTCGCGGCAGGGTGCGATCACGGCCATGAACTCGTCGCCGCCGAAGCGCGCCAGCAGGGTTTCCGTGCCGACCGCGCGCCGCAGCCGTTGCGCCGCCGCGACCAGCAAGCCGTCGCCGGCGGCATGGCCAAGCAGATCGTTGATGACCTTGAAGCGGTCGAGATCGACGTAGAGCACGGCCGGGCCGGCGCCGGGCTGGGCTTCGTCGACGGCGAGCGCGAGCTGGCGCATCAGGGCGTCGCGATTGCTGAGGCCGGTGAGCGGGTCGGTGAGCGCCTGTCGGCGAAGCTGTTCTTCCTGGCGCTTGCGCGAGGTGATGTCCTGGGCGGTCCCGATCACGCTTTCGACGACGCCGCGCTGCAGCTGCGGCCGGCCGATCACGCGCAGCCAGCGCCGTTGCCCGGAGCGGGTGACGATGCGCAATTCCAGGTCGAAGGGTTCGTTGCGCAGGCGCGCCGCGTCCATCGCCTGCTGCATGCGTTCGCGGTCGCCGGGCACGAACAGCGCATACACGGCGTCGCGCTCGAATCGGCTGTCCGCAGGCAGTTCCAGCAGGCGATGCAGTTC
>JBGASK010000049.1:0-20538 GCA_044229785.1 Ahniellaceae bacterium | reverse complement strand
CCGGCGTCGCCGTCAGCAGCACCACGCCCGGCGTGCGCTTCGCAAGCGCTTCGGCGAGCACGTATTCGGAACTTTCTTCTTCCGGCGACCACGACAGGTGATGCGCCTCGTCGACCACGAGCAGATCCCATCCGGCGGTCACGAGCTGCTTGGCGCGCTCGGGATTCGCCACGATGAAAGCGGTGTCGGTGATCACCAGTTCGTCGTCCTGGAATGGATTGCGTCCGTCCGAATTCAGCTCGATCGCTTCGACGCGTTCGGCGTCGTAGATCGAGAAACTGAGATTGAAGCGGCGCAGCAGTTCCACAAACCACTGGTAGACCAGGGTCTCCGGCACCAGCACCAGTACGCGGCCGGCACGGCCGCTGGCGATCTGGCGGGCGATGATGAGACCGGCCTCGATGGTCTTGCCCAATCCGACTTCATCCGCCAGCAATACGCGCGGCGGACGACGGTCGGCGGCGATCTGCGCCACCTTCAACTGGTGTGGAATCAGGTCGACACGCGCGCTCTGCAGACCGAAGGCGGCGCTGCGGCGGGCCGACGCACGCTGCATCAGCGCTTCATGGCGGAATTCGAACTGGTCGTTGCGGTCGACACGGCCCTGGTTCAGGCGGTCTTCGGCCTTGGACACACTTTGCAGGTCATCGAGCGCGGTTTCGCAAAATGTCGACCCATGCACGACGTAGTGAAACAGTCCGTCGCGCTGATCGACCTCATCGACGCGATGCGGCTTGCCGGCCAGCGTGATCATGTCGCCGGCGCGGAACTGCGCGCGCGTCAGCGGTGCGGAATGGGTGGCGTACTGGCGCACCGTGCCGGTGCGGGCGTAAACAAGCTGGACCATGCGCCCCTCGACCCGCAGTACGGTGCCGAGGCCGAGTTCGGGCTCGGCGTTCGAGATCCAGCGTTGTCCGGGAACATAATTCGACATGATGGACAGTGCGTGATGGAGCCGGATTATGACCGATGCGGCCGTTGCCGGCGCGCATCGATCGCGCAACATTGGTGACGCGGGCGGTCAGTCGCCGGCCCGTTCGCGCGGGCCAAGGCGGGCTTCGCACTGCACGGCGTGGATGCGCGGCTCCGGGCCCAGTTCGAGCGCGCTGAGCTTGCCGCCCCAGACCGCACCGGTATCGATGGCGTGGATGCCGAGCCCCTGGAACAGCCCGAGCGTGGACCAGTGTCCGCAGACGATGGGCAGGTCGCGCGGCGCGTGGCCCGGCACCTCGAACCACGGGTACAGACCCGGCTGCTGGGTGCCCGGCGCACCCTTGGCATTGAAGTCCATGCGCCCGCGCACGTCGCAGAAGCGCAGGCGGGTCATGACGTTGATGATGGCGCGCAGGCGGTCGATGCCGTTCAGGTTCTTCGACCAGATCGCCGGGCGGTCGCCGAACATGTGCTTGAGCAGCTTGCGGTAGTCCTCGCCCTGCAGCTTGCGCTCGACTTCGTTCGCGCGCGCCTTGGCGATGCTCAGGGTCCAGCGCGGCGCGAGACCGGCATGCACCATCGCGAAACCGAGGTCGCGGTCGATGTGCAGCAGCGGGCGATGGCGCAGCCAGGTCAGCAGGTCGTCGCGATCGGCCGCCATCAGCACGCGCGCCAGATCGACATTGGCGCGGCGCTGGTCGGCTTCCTTGCGCTCCGAGATCGCGAGCAGGCTGAGATCGTGGTTGCCGAGCACCACCACCGATTGCGCATCGAGCGAGCGCACCATGCGCAGGACTTCGAGCGAATGGCCGCCACGATTGACGAGATCGCCGCAGAACCAGAGGCGGTCGCGGGCGCTGTCGAAGTTCAGCTGTTCGAGCAGGCGAGCGAGCGCGTCGTAGCAGCCCTGCACGTCGCCGATGGCGTAGGTGGCCATCAGTGCAGGGTGCGCGGCACGGACAGCGTGAAGCGCGGGATCGGCGCGTCGAAGGCGGTGCCGTCGTCGGCGACCATCTGGTAGCTGCCCTGCATGGTGCCGACCGGGGTATCGAGGATCGCGCCCGAGGTGTATTCGAAGCGTTCGCCGGGCTGCAGATGCGGATGTTCGCCGACCACGCCGGGGCCGCGCACTTCCTCGACCTTGCCGTTGGCGTCGGTGATCACCCAATGCCGCGTGAGCAATTTGGCCGGCACGTCGCCGGCGTTGTGCAGGGTGATGGTGTACGCGAATGCGTAGCGCCCCTGGGCCGGCTTCGACTGTTCTTCGAGAAAACGCGGCGCGGCGGCCACGTCGATGCGGTAGCTGGATCGGGACGTCATGGCGCGATTGTCGTGGGCCGGGGCGCGCCGATCAATCATCCCGCGGTGGCGCTGGTTATCATCGCGCTCCCGATGCATTGGACGCCGCCATGTCGAAACGCGAATACACCCTGATCGGCGCCGGCCTCGCGGGCAGCCTGCTGGCCCTGTTGCTGGCCCGTCGCGGCGCGCAGGTGCGGGTGTTCGAACGGCGTCCGGACCCGCGCAGCGTCGGTTATCTGGGCGGGCGTTCGATCAACCTGGCGCTGGCCGAACGCGGCCTGCACGGCCTGCGCCTGGCCGGACTGGAGCGCGCGGTGATGGACCAGGCCGTGATGATGCGCGGCCGCATGGTGCACGAGATCGGCGAAGCGGACCGTTTCATGCGCTACGGCAAGGACGACTCCGAAGTCATCTGGTCGGTCAATCGCGGCCGCCTGAATACCAGCGTGCTGCAGGCGGCCGAAGATGCCGGCGCGCGCTTCCATTTCGACAGCGCGCTGGCTTCCGCCGATGTCGACCGCCGCGAACTGCGTTTCGAAAGCAGCGACGGCGTGCATTGCCAGACGGCGTTCGACTGCGTCATCGGCACCGACGGCGCCGGTTCGGCACTGCGCGCCGCCATGATGAAGACGACCGATCTCGGCGAGCGCATCGAATGGCTCGGCCACAGCTACAAGGAACTGGAAATCCCGTCGGCACCGGCGGGCGGTTTCCTGATCGAACCGAACGCGCTGCACATCTGGCCGCGCGGCGGCTACATGCTGATCGCGCTGCCGAACGTCGACGGCAGCTTCACCGTGACTCTGTTCCTCGGCAACGAGGGTCGGCCGAGTTTCGCGACCCTGGGATCGGTCGATGCGGTGCGCGATTTCTTCGCGACCGAGTTCCCGTCCGCGGTGCCGCTGATGCCCGAGCACCTGCAGGATTTCGAACGCAACCCGACTGGCTTGCTGGCGACGCTGCGCCTTGATCGATGGCACATCGACGGCCGCGCCCTGCTCGTCGGCGACGCCGCGCACGCCATCGTGCCCTTCCACGGCCAGGGCATGAACTGCGCCTTCGAGGACTGCGTCGAACTCGACCAGCTGCTGTCCGACCATTCCGATCTCGACAGCGCCTTCGCCGAATTCCACGTGCGCCGCAAGCCGAACGCGGATGCCATCGCCGACATGGCCATCGAGAACTACGTCGAGATGCGCGACTCGGTCGCCGACGACCGCTTCGTCCTGCTCAAGCAACTCGAACGCAGCCTCGCCGGCCTGCACCCGGAACGCTTCGTGCCGCGCTACTCGATGGTCATGTTCCGCCGCATCGGCTACGCCGAAGCCCAGCGCCGCGGCCGCGCGCAATGGCAGATCCTCGAAGACCTGCTCGGCCCCGCCACCGACCTCGCAGGCATCGACTACGCCGAAGCCGAACGCCGCATCCACGCCGAGCTGGTGCCGTTGGCGTGATCTGATCAATCAGATCCGAGCTGCCTTCCATGAAAAGAATCTCATCGCCCATGACGATCGTCGTGAAGCGGGTTTTCCCGGCGCTCTGGGTCGGATTCGCCATCTGGATACTTGTGTTGGGCGGACTTGATGCAACGCATCCCTCGGATATCGTGCGGCACATGTTCCCGCTCGGATTTGCGCTGGTCGGACTGGCGTATTTTCTGGTCACATCAAGCTCGTTGATGGACGAGGTGATCGATTGTGGAAGCCATTTGATCGTTCGCAACAACAGGAACGAAGTGAGGATATTGATTGCTTCGATCATGAATGTGAATCAGGGATCGGCACGCCATCACTCCCGAATCACATTGCGACTGGATCGTTCTTGCCAGTTCGGCAATGAGATCGCCTTTATCCCGACCGGCCGCTTCACGTTCAATCTTCTCGAAAACGAAGTAGCCGAAGAATTGATCGCTCGTGTCGATCGCGCAAGACGGATCGGCAAGAGATATCCGCGTCAATGACGCGCTTGATGATCGGATGACGACGAAGGAACAGCCATGGCCCGACGCGGCAAGCAGAATGTCTTCGAAGCGCTCGGGTTCCCCAAGCACGAGGCCGCGGTCATGTTGCTGCGCGCGCAGCTGGCGGAAGAGATTCGGCGCTGGATCGAACGCGAGGGACTGACTCAGTTGGGCGCCGCCGAACACTTCGGCATTTCGGCGCCGCGATTGAACGAGATCGTGCGCAACCGGATCGAGAAGGTCGGTCGACTACCTGCTCGGACTGTGCGCCAAGGTCGGCATTCCGGTGTCGCTGAAGCTGGCCGCCTGACCGCTGCCGGCGCCGCACGAACGGCGGCGCCGGCGTTGGGGACTACTGGCAGGGCATGTCGCCGGTGATCTTCAGCTGGGTGGCGTTGTTGCGCGTCCACGCGCCGGGCACGCCCTGTTGCCAGGTCGCGTCCAGCGTCACGCTGCCGTTGGCCTTGTTGGTGTAGCTGCGATTCAGCGTGCCGACCTGCGTGGTCGTGACGCTGCTGAATGCGCAGGTCGGGCAGAAGCCGCGATGCTGCAGCAGCGGGATGGTCACCGCCGCGCCGGGCGTCGTCGTCACGCCGAGCAGCCAGCGCGCCACGCCTTGCGCGTCGAACAGATAGGCGGCATCCGCTTCCACCGCCGAAATCGCGGTCACGCTGAAGCCCCAGCCCGATTCCGCCGGATTCGCCCAGGCGCCCGAGTAGCTGGTCGGCGTGCCGCCGACCGACGGACAGCTCGCACCCGAACCGGTCTGGAACGGCTCGCTGCCGTACTGGCCGTCGAGCAGCCACGAGAACGTGAAGGCCGATGCCGAATCGAAGGTCAGCACCACTTCGCCGACCGCGTTCGAATACGACACCGTGCCGTTCCAGGTCAGGCGATACAGCGTCGCCCGCCAGCTGCCGGCATTGGCGGCAGGTGCGGCGTTGGCGGCCAGGTACCAGGTCGGCGTGCCGTCTTCGAGGTAGGTGTACCAGACCAGCGCCCACGCCGATTCCACCTGCGACAGGAACATGCCGTGGCCGGAACGGTTCGGGTTGAAGTAGCCCTGCATGACCGGACGCGCCATCGCCGCACCGAAGTCGAGCTTGCTGGACAGCGTGAACGTGGCCGTCGTGCTGCCGCTGTTGACCGGCGTGATGTACCAGCGTCCCGGCGTCAGCGCCGCACCGAGCAGATCGACCGCCTCGGTCGCGCCGGCGTGGATCGAGGTGCCCTGCGCCTGGCCGCGGGCCGGTGCTGCCGCGAACGCCGGCGGCGTCGGCGCGGCAGTCGCCTTGGCCACGTACAGGTCGACTTCGCCGCTGCCGCTCGTCGTCACGTGCAGGCCGGTCGCGTTCGGCGGCACATCGATGACGATGCGCTCGTGCGCCTGGCCCGCGGCCAGCGTGATCGTTTCGCTGTCGTCGAACCCGTGCATCACGATCGGCGCCGGCGTGCTGGCCGCGGTGCGCTTGATGCGCAGCGGAATCAGGCCGACCCCTTCGGGGCGGCTGCGCGTGGCGCCGAGGCGCAGGAAAGCGAAGGCGGTTTCATCGACCGCGAGCGACGGCAGGTTCCAGGCGATGCGCGTCTGGAACGGCGTCTGCGCCTCGGTCACGCGCGGGCCGGTGAAGGCCACGCTGAGGTCGCCGGCCGCGTCCAGGCTGCCGTTGAAGACTTCGATCTTGACCGTTTCGGCCGATCCTTCGAGCTTCTGCATCAACACCCAGTAGCGCGAGTTCGCGTTCGGATAGACCGCTTCCAGCGTGCAATGGTCGTTGGCTGCCGCGGAGTTGCCCGAGCACAGCACCTCGCCGGCCTCGGCGAGGCCGTTGCCGTTGGCGTCGAAGCCGATGAACAGGTCCTTGTCGCCGCCGGCCGGGTTGGTGATGGCCGCGTGGATCAACGCGGTCACGTTCGTGCCCGCGACCGGCGGACCGATGAACAGCGTCTTGACGCCGCTGGTGCCGTTGTACGGATCGGTGTCGGTATCGCGGCTGGTGGTACCGCCGAAGACTTCGAGGCGACGCAACTGGGTCGCGCCGAAAGTGGCATCGGGCAGCGCGACCAGGCCGCTCAGCGTGCGCAGGCTGAGACCGTTGGTGGTGTCGGTTTCGATCACGATTTCGTCGGGCACGTCGCCCGCGGAGGCCTTCACGGCCACCGGCACCACCGTGGTCGCGACGTCGTTGTTGCCGACCGGGACCAGGCGGATCTGGCCGTCGACCCAACTGCCGATCAAGGCGGGATCGTTGATGTTGACGGTGATCGACAAGGCCGTGCCGTTCGCATTGTTGGCGGCAAACTCGCTCGGCGTCACCGTCACCGACGCGCCCGCCGGCATGCTCGATTCGACGCGCCAGTTGCCGCTGCTCATCGCCGTGACCGAGCGCGAGAAGCTGCAGGTCTGGGCACAGGCGTCCGTGTGGATGAAGGGCAGGTTGAGATTCTTCGGTTGACCGCCGAAGGCCGGGTCGGCTTCGCGGAACTGGGTCGAGGTCACGTTGAAGTACAACCCGGCGCGGGCGGCCTGGTCGACGCGCGTGCGTCCGGCGCCGCCTTCGACATACGGTGCCGGCGTGACGCCGTCCTCCATCAGCAGCGTGTGCGACGCCGTGGTCACCAGCGCCGATTCGACCTGGGCGACGCTCCAGTTCGGGTTGGCCGCGAGCAGCAGCGCCGCGGCGCCGGCGATGTGCGGCGACGCCATCGACGTGCCGCTGAACACCACCGATCCGTTCGAGCGATGGTAGGCGGCGGCGATGCTGGTTCCCGGCGCGGCAATGGTCGGTTTCAGCACGCCGCTGTAGGGCGTCACCGGACCGCGGCCACTGGAATCGTTCAAGACGTCGCCGATGCCGTCATTGCGGGTCGCCACCGACGAAATCGCCGCGGTGATCTGGCCGCCGGCGACACGCGCCGCCTCGACCAGGTTCTTGATCGTGGTGCCGTCGGCCGCGTTCAGATGCACGGCCGGCAGGAAGTGGCCATCGGCCACGACATTGGCGTCGCCGCCGGGCACGTTGGCGAGGATCATGCCGACCGCACCGGCCAGCTTGACGTTGCAACCCTTCTCGATGCGGGCGTATTCGCCGCGATCGCAGATCACGATCTTGCCGGCGAGCGACCCCGGCGCGAACGGGTTGCTGGCGCTGCTGGTGCACGTCGTCGTGTTGTTGGTCGCGGTGCCGCTGCCGCACAGGGCATTGCCGAAATCCCTGGCGTGCACGACCTGGGCCGCGCCGACGCCGGCGGTGATGCCGTCGCCGACCAGGTTGAACGGCGTGGTCACGCCGTGGCCGCTGATGCCGGTCACCGAGGTCGAGAAGCGGCGCCCGCTGGATTCGTTGGCCGCGGTGATCACCCAGGGCGCATTGCCCGGCGAGGACACCGTGCTGGTGCCGGGACCGCTGTTGCCGGCCGCAACCACCGGCACGACGCCGGCCGCACGCACGTTGAAGAACGCGGCCGCGTCGTCGCCATTGCTGTTCAGTCGCAGCGAGCCCCAGGGGTCGTAGGCGCCGCCGCCGATCGAGAAATTGACCACGTCGACGCCATCGGCCACGACCTGGTTCAGCGCCGAAATGATCGCCGATCCCGAGCAGCCGTCGTCCTGCGCCTCGAAGCAGACCTTGTACGAGATCAGGTTGGCGCGCGGCGCCACGCCGGACAGGGTGCGGTTCAAGGTCGTCGTCGGCGCGCTCTGCGACACCGTGAACGGATTGCCGACGGCGGTGCTGGCGACATGGGTACCGTGGCCGCCGCAGTCCTTGCCGGCCGGCGTGGTCGAGTCGAAGCTGCAGGTCTCGTTGATGTAGTCGTAGAGGCCGATCAACTTGTCGTTGCAGCGCGTGTCGGCGCCGGACGCGCAGACGCCGTAACGCTGGCCGCGCGGATTGCTGTGGTCGAAACCATCCGTCGCCACGTCGGCGAAGGCCGGGTGCGAGGTGTTCACGCCGCTGTCGACGATGCCGACGACGACCCCTTCGCCCTTGGTGCGGATGTTCGATCCCTGGACCGTGCCGTTCCAGACCGAATCCGCGCCGATCCATTGCGGGCCGGCGTCGGTCAACAGCCGCCGCTTGAAGTCCGGACGCACGGCGACGACACCGTCGATGCCCTTCATCGCCTCGGCCTCGGCGTCGTTCAATTCGATCGCGAAACCGTTCGCGACCAGGTCGTAGCGGAATTTCGGCGTCAGCGCGCGCTTGAAGCGGGTGGCGGCCGCATCCAGCACCCGGTCCTGGCGTTCATGCAGGAAGTCGACATAGCGCCTTACCGGCGCGGCCTTGGCGTCGAGCTTGTGCGCCCCCGAGACCGCGATGGCGGTCGGCTCGAGGTTCGCGGCGCGCTTGGCATCGCCGAGCTGGGCCAGATGCTCGAAGGTCGCCGCCGGCGGTTCGGCCAGGGAAACGAGGTAGACCTTGCGGGCATCGGCCGCCTGGACCGTGCCGGCGAGCGCCAGGCTGGCGCAGAGGGCTGCGCGGAGATGGGCATGAATCATGTGCCGATACCTTTCTTTACGTTCGTGAGCCGGCGATCATCGCAAATCTTTCCACCCGCCGCATGTGTATGTCGGATGACGCCCTGAAGGTACTGAACGGATTCCTGAGCGCCGAATACGGACGCGACCCGGTTGAACCGCGCCTGCTTCACATCGGCGACCGTGGTACCGACCGCTGCGCCCTGCACTGGATCACGGCCTGGAATCCGCTCGGCATCGAACGCGACAGCGAGGCCAACGCGATCGCGCAGCACGACCTGTTCGCTGCACTCGCCGCGTCCGGACTGCAGGTCGAGCGCGGCTTCGCACGCGCGCCGCAGAGCGCCGCCGACGACTGGAACGAGCCCTGTGCCGTCGCGCGCAACGCCGACGACCCGCTGATCGACGCCCTGGCTCGACGCTTCCGGCAACTCGCGGTGGTCGTGCTGAGGCCCGAGGCACCGGCCCGGCTGCGCTGCTATCGCGCCTTGTGGATCGAACGCTTCGGCAGCGCCGACATGGACGCTCGGAACGTCGAATGGGTAGCATAACCCTCCACTTTTCCTGCCGACGATGCCTGATTCCCTACCCGACGCCGCGCCGCTGCTCGCCGCCCGCGGACTGGCCATGGTGCGCCAGGGCGAACCGATCTTCGGGCCGCTCGACTTCGACCTGCATGCCGGCGAAGTGCTGCTGATCGAGGGCGGCAACGGCAGCGGCAAGACCACGCTGCTGCGCGTGCTCGCCGGATTGCTGAGCGCCAGCGACGGCCGCATCGAGCGCAATGGCATCGTGTCCGAGGACCTGACCACGCCGGTCGGCTTTCTCAGCCACGCGCTCGGCCTGCGCGCCGACCTGAGTCCGCTCGAACAGCTCGATTTCTTCGCCTGCCTGTACGGACTGCGTCCCGGCATTTCGGCGCTGGGCGCGCTGAAGTCGGTCGGCCTCGACGGCTTCGAGCACATGCCGGTGCGACGCCTGTCCGCGGGCCAGCGCAAACGCTGCGCATTGGCCGCGCTGCTGCACACCGCGAACACGCTGTGGCTGCTCGACGAGCCCTACGCCAATCTCGATCGCGACGGTCAGATCCTGGTCGACCGCCTGCTCGAAGCGCACATCGCCCGCGGCGGCGCAGCCCTGATCACTTCGCATGGCCTGATCGAACCGACCGTGTCGCGGGTCAGGCGCATGCGCATGGAGCTGGCCCATGCGTAAGGGCAGCGTGCTCTCCGCGTTCTTCGGCGTGATGCGCCGCGATGCCTTGTCGTTGTGGCGCCGTCGCGCCGATGCGCTGAACCCGATCTGGTTCGCCGCCATCGTCGTCACCCTGTTTCCGCTCGCCCTGGGGCCGGAAGCGGCCAAGCTGGCGCGCATCGCCGGCGGCGTGATCTGGGTCATCGTGCTGCTCGCCAGTTTGTTGTCTCTTGACGCCCTGTTCCGCGCCGATCTGGAAGAAGGCTCGCTCGACCTCATGCTGACCAGCGCCCAACCGCTCGCCGTGCTTGCCGCCGCCAAGATCCTGCTGCACTGGCTGGCGACGGGCCTGCCCCTGCTCGCGATCACGCCGGTCGCGGCGACCGCGCTCGGCCTGTCGCCCAAGGCCCTGCCGGTGCTGTTGACATCGCTTGCGCTCGGCACGCCCATCATCAGCGTCATCGGCGCCTGTGCGGCAGCGCTGACCGCGGGCCTGCGTCGCGCCGGCATGCTGCTGTCGCTGATCGTGCTGCCGCTCGTGGTGCCGGTGCTGATCTTCGGCGCGGGTGCGGTCGAAGCCCGCCTGACCGGCACCTCGAGCACGCAGCCGATGCTGTTCCTGGCCGCCGGCCTCGTCGCGTCGGTCGCACTCGGCCCGCTGGTCTGCGCCGCCGCACTTCGTCTTGGAAACCATTGATGTCATGAACGGCTTTCTGGTCTGGTTGAACGGTTTCGGTTCGCCCGAGAAATTCCATCGGGTGGCGCTGCGTTTCGAGCCCTGGCTGCTCGGGCTGGCGCTGCTCGTCGGCGCCGCGGGCCTGTATCTCGGTCTCGTGAAAGCGCCGGCGGATTACCTGCAGGGCGAATCGGCGCGCATCATGTACATCCACATCCCGGCGGCGTGGATGTCGTTGTTCATCTACGGCTTCATGGCCGTCGCCGGCTTCTGCGCCCTGGTCTGGCGCTTCAAGGTCGCCGAACTGATGGCCATGGCCGCCGCGCCCATCGGCGCCGGGTTCACCGCGGTGACGCTGATCACCGGCAGCCTCTGGGGCCGGCCGACCTGGGGCACCTATTGGGTCTGGGATGCGCGCCTGACCTCGGAACTGGTGCTGCTGTTCCTGTTCTTCGGCGTGATCGGCCTCTACAACGCCATCGAGGATCAACGCAAAGGCGCGCGTGCGGCCAGCCTGCTGGCGCTGATCGGTCTGGTGAACCTGCCTGTCATCCATTTCTCGGTGAACTGGTGGAACACGCTGCACCAGGGCAACTCGATCAACCTGTTCGCCGGCAAGTCGAGCATCCATCCGTCGATGCTGTGGCCGCTGATCCTGATGGCGCTGGCGACCAAGTTCTGGTTCGGCGCCAGCCTGCTCGCCCGCACACGCATCGCCCTCATCGAATTCGAAGCCGGCAAGGAATGGGCGCAGACCGCGCTGTTCGGGCCGCGGAGACCGGACGCATGAACCACACGCCCTTCATCATCGCCTCGTACGCGGTGTTCGCGATCTTCCTGATCTGGGATTTCCTGGCGCCGCGTCTGGCGCTTCGCCGCCTGCGCCATGAACTCGGCGCGCGCGCCGCACGGGTCGAGCGGAGGAAGCACCGATGAATCCGACCCGCCGCCGTCGTCTGGTCGCGATCAGCGTGGGCCTGCTCGGCCTCGCCATCGCCAGCGGCTTCGTGATCTATGCGCTGCGCGAGAACATGCAGCATTTCATCAGCCCGTCCGACATCGCGCTCGGCAAGGCGCCGCAGGGCCACCGCTTCCGCCTCGGCGGCGTGGTCCTGGAAGGCAGCGTGCAACGCTCGTCGACCTCGCTCGACGTCGATTTCGTCGTCACCGACCGCTTCAAGAATTTCCCGGTGCGTTACACCGGCATCCTGCCCGACCTGTTTCGCGAGGGCCAAAGCGTGGTCGCCACCGGCACGCTCGACGGCAACACGCGCTTCATCGCGGAAGAAGTGCTGGCCAAGCACGACGAGAACTACATGCCGGCCGAAGTCGCCGACGCCATCGCCAAGGCGAAGGCGCGGAAGGAAGCGACGCCATGATCCCCGAACTCGGCCAGTTCGCGCTGATCCTCGCCCTGCTCGTGGCGACGGCGCAGGCGTTGTTGCCCTTGATCGGCGCGCAGACCGGACGCACGCGCTGGGTCGCCCTGGCGCGCCCGACCGCGCTGGTGCAGTTCGCGCTCGTTGCGTTGTCGTTCGCGTTGCTGACGCATGCCTTCGTCGTGCAGGATTTCTCGGTCGCCTACGTCGCGCAGAACTCGAACTCGGATCTGCCGATGCTGTATCGCTATTCGGCGGTCTGGGGTGCGCACGAAGGTTCGCTGCTGCTGTGGGCGCTGATGCTGTCGGTCTGGACCGCCGTGGTCGCGGTGCGCACGCGCGACCTGCCGGAGACCTTCGTCGCCCGCGTGTTGTCGGTGCTCGGCTTCGTCGCGGTCGGCTTCCTGCTGTTCACGATCCTGACCTCGAACCCGTTCCTGCGCCATGTGCCGGGCCTGCCGGACGGCAACGACCTCAATCCGCTGCTGCAGGACCCGGGCCTGATCATCCATCCGCCGATGCTGTACGCCGGCTACGTCGGCTTCGCGGTGGCCTTCGCGTTCGCGGTCGCCGCCCTGATCGAAGGCCGCGGCGACGCGCGCTGGGTGCGCTGGGCGCGACCATGGACCCTCGTCGCCTGGGGCTTCCTGACCTTCGGCATCGCGCTCGGTTCGTGGTGGGCGTATTACGAACTCGGCTGGGGCGGCTGGTGGTTCTGGGACCCGGTCGAAAACGCCTCGTTCATGCCCTGGCTGGTCGGTACCGCGCTGATCCACAGCATGGTCGTCAGCGATCAGCGGAGCCAACTGCTGCGTTGGACCCTGCTGCTCGCCATCCTCGCGTTCTCGCTGTCCCTGCTCGGGACCTTCCTGGTGCGCTCCGGCGTGTTGACGTCGGTGCATGCGTTCGCGGCCGATCCGACCCGCGGCATCTTCATCCTCGCCTTCCTCGGCAGCGTCACCGGCGGCGCACTGACGCTGTACGCCTGGCGCGCGCAACGCTTCGCGGTCGATGGCGGTTTCGCGCCGGTGTCGCGTGAGTCCGCCATCCTGCTCAACAACGTGCTGCTGACCTCGGCCGCCGCCATGGTCCTGCTCGGCACCCTGTTCCCGCTGCTCGCGGACGCCTTCGGCTGGGGCAAGATCTCGGTCGGACCGCCCTATTTCGGCACGCTGTTCCCGCTGCTGACCGCCCCCATCGTCCTGCTCGTGGCATTCGCCCCATTCATCCGCTGGCGCGGCGATACGCTGGCGCGCTTTCTTGGCCAGTTGAAGCTGCCCCTGATCGTCGCCGTCGTGCTCGCGGCGCTGGCATTCGCGCTGTTCGGTGCGCCGTGGAAGGCGGTGCTCGGCGTGTTCGCCGGTGTCTGGGTGATTGCCGCGGTGCTGAACTACGTGCGCGTGCATCGCGGCGACGGCGAACGTCGTGCCCGCGGCCTCACGCGCGCGGCGATCGGCATGCTGTTCGCGCATGCCGGCATCGGCGTGTTCGTGATCGGCGTGTTCGTGACCGAGAGCACCAGCATCGAGAAGGACGTGCGCCTGGTGCCGGGCGAATCGGTCGAGGTGCGCGGGTATCGATTCGTGTTCGAGAAGCTCGAACATCGCGAAGGCCCGAACTTCATCGCCGACCGCGGCGTCATCGGCGTCTATCGCGGCGACCGTCGCGTCGAAACCATGTATCCGGAAAAGCGCCAGTACCGCGGTCGCCAGGTCATGACCGAAGCCGATCTCGATCCGGGGCTCACGCGCGACCTCTATGTCGCGATGGGCGAACCGGTCGGCGACAACGACGCCTGGGCATTGCGCATTTATCACAAGCCGTTCATCCGCTGGATCTGGCTGGGCGCGCTGTTCATGATGTTCGGCGGCTTCATCGCCGCGCTCGACCCGAAATTCCGTGCCGCGCGCGCGGCGGCGCGCGAACCTGCGAACACGTCGGAGGCGGTGGCCTGATGCGTTACCTCGTCCCGTTGCTGCTGTTCCTCGGGCTCGGCCTGCTGCTCTTCAGCGGATTGGGCAAGGACACGCGTTACGTGCCCTCGCCGCTGATCGACAAGCCCGCGGCTGCGTTCGCATTGCCCGAACTGCGCGACACCACGCGCAGCATCGACTCGAAGCAATTCGCCGGTACGCCCTATCTGCTCAATGTCTGGGGCAGCTGGTGCGTCGCCTGCCAGGAAGAGCATCCGGTGCTGATGAGTTATGCGAAGACCAGGAAGATTCCGCTGGTCGGTCTGAACTGGAAGGACGACAACGACACCGCACTGCGCTGGCTGGCCGCGCTCGGCGACCCGTACGACGCCATCCCGGTCGATGCCGAGGGCCGCGTCGCCATCGACTACGGCGTCTACGGCGCACCGGAAACCTTCCTGATCGACGCCCAGGGCGTGATCCGCTTCAAGCAGGTCGGGCCGCTGACGCCCGAGATCATCGCCAAAGAGATCGAGCCGCGCCTGGCCGAGATGGGAGTGAAGTGATGCGTCGCATCGTGTTTGCCTTGGCCTTCCTGCTGACGACCACGCTGGCGCAAGCCATCGACCCGCTGCCGTTCGCGAACGAGGCCGAGGAACAGCGCTTCCAGGCGCTGGCGCGCGAACTGCGCTGCCTCGTCTGCCAGAACCAGAACATCGCCGACTCGGATGCCGGACTCGCGAAGGACCTGCGCAACGAAGTCTTCGAGATGATGCGCGCCGGCAAGTCCGACGACGAGATCCGCCAGTTTCTGGTCGATCGTTATGGCGACTTCGTGCTCTACGACCCGCCGTTCAAGGCCAGCACCCTGGTGTTGTGGGTCGGACCGCTGGTCGTGCTCATCATCGGCTTCGCGGTCGCGCGCAACATGATGCTGCGCGGCGGGCCGCATCCGGATCTGCCCGGTCCGATCGACGACAAGGTGGACCGATGAACGCCGCGTTCCTGTTCTGGGCCGCGCTGATCAGCATCGCGGCCATGACGCCCATCGTCTGGCCGCTGCTGCGCGGCCGGAACGAGGACGACGGCACGCGCGCCCTGCGCAAGCAACGCGAGGCCCTGGCCGCGGCCCGCGCCGCCGGCGTGCTGTCGCAGGACGAATACGATGACAAGCGGGCCGCGTTGCCCGAGCCAACTGCGGCACCGACGCGCCCGGGGCGCATCGCGGCCCTCGTGATCGCCATCGCGTTGCCGTTGTCCGCGGTGCTGATGTATCGCCAGATCGGCGAGCCGCGCGCGCTCGATCCCAAGGCGCTGGTGTCGGCCCAGGCCGAGATGGCGGCGGCGCCGGATCTCGACACCGCGGTCAAGGGTCTGGAGCAGCGTCTGGCGGGGCAGCCGGACGACCCCGAAGGCCTGCTCCTTCTGGCCCGCGGCTATCAGCAGATGCAGCGCTTCGCGGATTCGCGCGACACCCTGGCGAAAGTGCGCGCATTGCTGCCGGACGATCTCGACGTGCAGGTCGAATACGCCGAAGCGCTGGCGCTTGCCACCGACAGTCGTCGCTTCGAAGGCGAATCCGAGGCCCTGCTCGCCGACGCGCTGGGCAAGGACCCGAATCAGCAACGCGCGCTGTGGCTGTCCGGCATCGCTGCCGTGCAGCGCGACGACAAGCCCGCCGCACTGGCCCATTGGCAACGCCTGCTGCCGCTGCTGCCGCCGGACTCCAGCGTCTACAATGCCGTCGCCGAGCAGATTCGCGGCATCGGCGGCGAGGTGCCGGCGTTGGCGTCGGCGCCAGCCGCGACACCGACCGCGACTGACGCCGACGCGACGACGGCGAATACGGCGTCGATCCGAGTCTCGGTGCGCGTCGCCGATGCGCTGAAAGACCGCGTCGCGCCCACCGATACCGTCTACGTGTTCGCGCGTGCCGCCGAGGGCCCGAAGATGCCGCTCGCCATCCAGCGCTTTGCCGCATCCGAATTGCCGAAGGACGTGCTGCTCGACGACGACATGGGCATGATGCCGACGCTGAAACTCTCGCAGGTGCCGCGCATCGTGCTTGGCGCGCGCATCTCGAAATCCGGCAACGCCATTCCGCAATCGGGCGACTTCGAAGTGATCGGCGCCGCCTTCGACCAGGCGTCGAACCAGGCACCGTCCGAACTCGTCATCGCCACCGTCGTGCCCTGAGCTTCGACCAAGGTCGGTCTTGCGCGACGGTGGCGCTCGCGCGACCTTGACCGCGATGAAACTCGCCCTGCTGTCCGACGTGCATGCGAACCTGCAGGCCTTCGACGCCTGCATCGCGGACGCGTGTCGCAGCGGCGCCGAACGATTCGTCTTGCTGGGCGACTTCGTCGGTTACGGCGGCGACCCGGCGGTCGCGCTCGAACGCGTCATGCAACTGGTCGACGACGGCGCCCTCGCGGTGCGCGGCAACCACGATGATTGGGCCGTGCAACCGCCGGCGCGGAACCTCGCGCTCGGCGAGCGTTCCGCGGCATGGACACACGCGCAACTCTCGTCGGCGCAACGCGATTTCCTGGCCGCGCTGCCGCTGGTCCGGACGCTCGAGGACTGTCTGTTCGTGCATGCGTCGGCTCATGAACCGGATCGCTGGACCTATGTCGACGACACCAGCACCGCGACGCGCAGCCTGCTCGCTGCGCAGGCGCAGCATTCGCAGACGCGCTTCGTGTTTGGCGGCCACGTGCATCGGCAGTCGCTGTATTACCTCGGCAGCGAGCGTCGGCTGATGGCCTTCGCGCCGACGCCCGGCATCGCGATCCCGACGCCGCGGCATCGTTCCTGGCTGGCCACCGTGGGCTCGGTCGGGCAACCGCGCGATGGCCGGCCTGATGCGATGTACGCGTTGTTCGACACGCAGTCGGCGCGGCTCCGCTTCCAGCGCGTGCCCTACGACATCGACGCAGCGATGCGCGCCATCGAACGCGCCGGCGCCGACGACCACGCCGCGCGGCGACTGGCGCTCGGCCGATGAACCCGAACGCGCCCGACCGCATCATCGACGGCTTCCGCATCGGCGCACGCCTGCATGCCGGCGGCATGGGCACGATCCATGCCGTGAGTTATGCGCAAGGCGCGCCCGATCCCGGCTTCCCGATGATCATGAAGCTGCCGCGGATCGGCAGCGATGGCGCCGGCAGCATCGTCGGCTATGAGGTCGAGCAACAGATGCTGCAGGCGATCGCCAGTCCGCATGTCCCTCGCTTCGTCGCGGCCGGCGACCTGACGCGCCAGCCTTACCTGGTGATGGAGCGCATCGACGGACGTACGCTCGATCGCTGGCTGGAGGACGCGGCACCGCTGCCGGTCGACACGATCCGCGCACTCGGTGCCGCCATCGCGCTCGCCGTACACGACCTGCATCGCCAGAACGCCTGCCACCTCGATCTGAAGCCGGCCAACGTGATGATCCGCGCCGACGGTTCGGCGGTGCTGCTCGATCTCGGACTCGCCTGCCACGCCCATTATCCCGACCTGCTGGCCGAAGAAACCCGCAAGGCGGTTGGTTCGGCGCCATGGATGGCGCCCGAACAAGTCGTCGGCGTGCGCGGCGATCCGCGCAGCGACCTGTTCGCGATCGGCGTGATGCTGTAC
The DNA here is from genome assembly GCA_044229785.1 of Ahniellaceae bacterium. Lineage (GTDB taxonomy): Bacteria > Pseudomonadota > Gammaproteobacteria > Xanthomonadales > Ahniellaceae > JADKHK01. The sequence continues at coordinate 3,074 of JBGASK010000049.1, read as the reverse complement.
GAACTCGCGACGCGCGAACTGCCGTTTGGCGAACCGCAGACCGAATCGGGCCTGCGCCAGCGTCTGTGGATGGACCCGGTGCCGCTGCGCAAACGCCGCCCCGACGTGCCGGAGTGGCTCCAGGAAATCGTGTTGCGTTGCCTCGAACCAGAAGCCGCCGAACGTTATCCATCGGCCGCGCATCTCGCTTTCGACCTGAACCACCCGGACCAAGTGACCGTGACCGCGCGCGGCCGGCAGGCGCAGCCGACCGGCGCGTTCGTGCACTTCAGGCGCTGGCTGCGCGCCGCCGGCAAACACTATGTGCCGAGCCCGCCGCCGCAGCAGCAGATCGAGCGCGTGCCGATCGTGATGGTCGCGGTGCCGCATCGCGACGTGACCGATGCCACGCTGTATTCGCTGCGCGAAGCAGTGGCGCGTTCCCTCGGCATTCGCCCGGGCGCGCGTCTGGCCTGCGTCACCGTGGCGCCGGTGGGCGCTTCCGACGAAGGCAGCTACGCCCGCCATCTTGCGCAACTGCGGCAATGGGCGGCCCCGCTGGATCTGTCGCGGCACCAGGCCTCGTTCCACGTGCTCGAATCCGGCGACGTCGCCGATGCCCTGCTGCGCTACGCCGAGAGCAATCGCGTCACCATGATGGTGATGGGTGCGGCCACCCATGGCACGTCGATGCAACGACTGCTCGCGACGGTGCCGATCAAGGTCGCGATGCACGCGCCCTGCACCGTCATCCTGGTCAAGCAGACGCTGCCGTTCGCGCAACTCGCCGAGGATTGATCGCGACCGCGCGGTTGCGGATGATGGCCGTCGCCACCGGAGTCGCCCATGTCCATCCGCATCGTCCGTCTCGGCCAGCCGCGCCATGCGCAGGAAGGTCCCCGCATCGGCACCGTGCGCCGACCGCCGCGCGGCGTGCCCAAGTCCGAGTTCGCGACGCAGGACTGGTACGACGTCTGGTATCCGGAACTGTCTCCGAGCGTCGAGACCATGAAGCTTGGCCAGAACGCGGCCACGCCCGCGCAATGGAACGCTTTCGTCAAACGCTATCGCGCCGAGATGAACGAACCGGCCGCGAAGCGCACGATCGAACTGCTGGCGGTGTTGTCCCGGCAAGCGGATTTTTCGGTGGGCTGCTACTGCGAGCACGAAGCGCATTGCCATCGTTCCATCCTGCGCGCGCTGCTCGCCGACGGCGGCGCGCGCATCGTGGCCGAGTGACCGTCGATGCCGATGTCGTCGCCCGATGCCGAAGCGTTGTGCCAGTCCTGCGGCGCCTGCTGCGAAACCTATCGCGTGTCGTTCTACTGGGCGGAAGCGCTGGAACGCGGCATTGCCGACGCCATGATCGAACAGCTGACGCCCTGGCATGCCTGCCTGCGCGGCACCAATGACCTGAAACCCCGCTGCGCCGCGCTGACCGGCAAGGTTGGCGAACGGGTCGCCTGCGGCATGTACGCGGCGCGCCCCTCGCCCTGCCGCGAAGTCGAGGTCGGCGACGATCGCTGTCGGCGCGCCCGCCGGCGTCACGGCTTGCCGGATCTGCCGGCGTCGTTGTGGATCGATGACAAACCCGCGACCTGATTTGCGTACCCCGGCGCACCCCAACCGCGGAGTGCGCCCATGTCCCGAATCCCGACGCTGCTGTTCCTGATGCTGTCCCTGCTTGCGCTGCCGGCACGCGCCGACTGGGACGCCAAGCTCGAAGCCGAGGAACAGGCGAAACGCGAAGCCGCCGCCCGCGAGGAGCGCGCGCGCAAGGCCGAAGCCGATGCCATGCTGGCCGCCGCACGCGCCAAGGCCGACGCCGCGATGATGGCCGACAAGCGCAAGACGCTGGGCGCTGCCGCGAACGGCAAGTCCGACGCCGAGGTCAATCGCCTCTACGACGTCCACGTCGCACAGAAAACCGCCGAAGCCAACGCCGCCGCAGCCGAAGCGCAGAAAGCCCTCGGCTCCGGCACCGGTGCCGCCGCGCTGAAGCAGGTCACCGGCAAGTCGATGCAGGAACTGCAGTCCATGTCCGACGAAGAACTCGACGCCTTCGCCAAGGAGATGGAGGCGAAGTACGGCGGGGAGTGACACCCGCCCCACACTCGACACCATGACCAGAGCAGCCACCGCGTCGAGATCGTCAACGCTACCTGCAACCAGCGAAGCCTGCTTGCGTGGCCGCGGCCGGGTTCTTGATCGTCGATTGACCGCTCGGCCAACAAAAAGGGCGCCTCTTGCGAGGCGCCCTTGTCATTGCTCGGGTTGAACCGGAATCAGCCGCGACGTGCGCGCAGACCCAGCGTCACCATGCCCATCAGCAGGGCCGAGATCACCAGCAGCAGGCGCGTGCGGTCGCCGAAGGCCGGCACCGGCACGCTCGGCGCATTCGCCGTGCCCGCCAGCGCGAACGTGAACTGCTGCTGCCCGGCGCTGCAGGTCAGCGTGTCCGCGAACACGCCCGCCGTCGCGCTGTTCAAGCTCACCGTCGTCGACGCCGAACCGCCCGCCGGCACGTTGATCGTCAGCGGATTCGCCGTGAACGGCGCAGCCGGGGCCACGCAGGTCACCGTCGCCGGCACCAGGCCCGGATTCTGGAAGCTGATCGCCGAAGTCGTCGCACCCGTGCCGATGATCTGCGACGGCAGCGTCACCGTGCTGCCCGACACCGGCGTCGAGGTCAGCGTCGCCGCCGTGCCCGCCGGACAGGTCAGGTCGAAGGTGCGCGTCACGTTCGTCCCGCCCTGGTTCTCGGTACAGGTCATCGTCTGCACGACCTGCGCCGCACCCAGAACACAGGTGCCGCTCAGCGGACCGCCCGTGGTCGTCGCCGCTGCGCCTTCCGCCGTCACCGTCTGCCCGAAGCCCGAGAAGCCGCCCGGCACCACGCAGGTCGTCGTCGTCGTCGCGCTCGCACCCGTGCCCAGACCCGGCGTGCCGATCGCCACCGCGATCGAGGCGCTGCCCGTCGAACCTTCCAGCGTGCCGCCGGTGAAGTTCACCGCGCTGCCCGCCGCCGGCGTGTACGTGAACTGCGGCGCCGCGATCGAATTGATCGTGTCCGTGTCGGTCGCCGAGTTGTTGGC
>JBGASK010000163.1:0-4736 GCA_044229785.1 Ahniellaceae bacterium | reverse complement strand
CGTCGTCCGCCGCATACGCGAATTGCTTGTCGCTGAGCGGGCGGCGCATCCAGTCGGAACGGGTTTCGCTCTTGTCGAGCTCGACGCCGAGCACGAGCGCGACCAGCTTCTGGTAACCGAGCCCGGTGCCGAGCCCGGCCAGCGCGGCGCCGAGTTGCGTGTCGAACAAGGCTTCGGGCGGACGCGGCAGCAAGGGCGCGAGGGCGACCAGGTCTTCGCTCGGGCTGTGCATCAGCCAGGTTTGTCCGGGTTGCGAGATCGCGTCGCCGAGGTCATGCAGCGCGTCGAACGCGAGCGGGTCGACCAGGGCCGCGCCGTCCGGCAGCATGGCCTGGACCAGGGCGAGTTTCGGCCAGTAGGTGCGGATGCGCTCGAACTCGGTGTCGAGCGCGAGGCGGCGCTGGTCGCGCAATGCGGCCAGGGTGTCGTTCAGTGCGGAGCGGTCTGCGACCCAGCGGGCCATGTCAGAATCCAAGTCGATCGGGCGCGGGATGATCGCAGAGCCCGGCCCGCGGAGATACCCGAGGCATGTCGGAACGGATGCAGAAGCGCGAGTTGTACGGTGCCGTCGCCGGCGTCGCCCTGCTCGCGTTCGCGATGGCCTGGCGCTGGCTGTTCCCGTGGCTGGAGCGCATCGACTGGTCGCGGCCGGCGCCGCCGGTGGTCGAAGCCGTGCCCGAGCGCGTGAAGCAGCTGGCCGCGCAAGCGCAACAGCCGACGCCCGAGGTGATCGAGGACGAGCCCGTGCCCGTGCCCGGAAAACTCGACGCCGAACAGCGCAAGCAGGTCGACGCGTGGCTGGCCTCGGCGGACGACGCGGTCGCGGAACGCCGCTGGCTCTCGCCCGAGGACGACAATGCGCTGCGCTGGTTCGGCGACGTGCTCAAGCTCGATCCCGGCAACGGCAAGGCGCGCATCGGCCGCAGCGCGGTGCTGGATGCCTTGTTCGCGCAAGCCGACCAGCAACTCGACGACGGCGATGCCAAGGTCGCCGAAGACGTGCTGGCCGCACTCGACGCGCATGCCATCCAGGACCGTCGTGCGCCGGCGTTGGCCCTGCGCATCACGCGGCTGTCGGAGCTGCGCACGCAACTCGCCGAAGCGGCCCAGCGCCTGGCCGCCGGCGCCGTGTTCGAGCCGAGCGATGCCAGCGCCGTCGCCGCGTTCCGCGATGCGCTGGCGCTTGATCCGCGCAATCGCGCGGCGGCGAAAGGCCTGGCCGACATCGAAGGCCAGGTGCTCGACGACGCCTTGCGCGCCGCCTCGGAGCAACGCTTCGCCGATGCCGATGCCCTGCTCGTCAAAGCCTCGTCGATCGGTGCGGAATCGTCGCGTCGTGCCGAATCCGAACGGAAGATCGCGGAACTCAAGGCGCGCGCCGGCGAGGATTTCCTGTTGCGCGCCGAAGCCGCGCTGGCGGCCCGCGACCTCGTCAACGCCAGCATCCTGCTCGAACAGGCGCGCGCGCTCGGCGTTGCCGCCGAACGTCTGGCGACGATCGAGCAACGTCGGACCAATGCCGCGTTGTACGCGAACTACCAGCCGGGCGAAGGCTTCAGCGACACCTTCAAGGACCGCAGCGGCGAAGGTCCGCAGCTGGTCGTGGTGCCGGTCGGCGAATTCCTGATGGGCTCGCCCGACAGCGAGTCCGGACGCAATGCCGCCGAGGGACCCCAGCATCCGGTGCGAATCACGCGCCCGTTCGCGCTGGCGCGCAACGAAATCAGCGTGGCTGAGTTCCGCCGCTTCGTGCGCGAGTCCGGCTATCGCAGCGACGCCGAGCAGCGCGGCGATTCGAACGCCTACGACGAACGCACCGGCCGCATCGTCAAGCGCAGCGACGTGTCCTGGGACAACGATTTCCAGGGCGGGCGCGCCAAGAGCGCCGAACCGGTCGTGCACGTGTCGTGGAACGATGCGGTCGCCTACGCGCAGTGGTTGTCGAACGTGACCGGGCAACGCTATCGCCTGCCCACCGAGGCCGAGTTCGAGTTCGCGCTGCGCGCCGGCACCACCACGGCGTATTGGTGGGGCGACGCGCATCCGAGCCGCGTCGTCGGCAACCTGACCGGCGAAGGCGACCGTTCGCGCAGCAAGCGCACCTGGGCCAAGGCCTTCGCGAATTATCGCGACGGCTTCTGGGGACCGGCGCCGGTGGCGCGTTTCGAGGCGAATGGCTTCGGCCTGTACGACCTCGGCAGCAATGTCTCGGAATGGACCGAGGACTGCTGGCACCAGAACTTCCTGCGCGCGCCGGAAGACGGCTCCGCCTGGGTCAATCGCGGTTGCACCAAGCGCGTGGTGCGCGGCGGGTCCTGGGGCAGCGAACCGGATCAGGCGCGGTCGGCGTATCGGCTCGGCGTCGCTGCCGACACCGGCAGTGCCCGCGTCGGTTTCCGCGTCGCGCGCGAGCTCTAGCCACTACAATCGCCGGTCACGCCCGCAGTACAGGACGCTTCGATGGATCCAGGATTTGCACTGAACGGTCAGCGCCGACGCGGCGGCATGCGCTGGTGGGTGCTGGTGCTGTTCGCCGGCTATCTCGGTTACTACTGGTTGAGCCATCGCCAGGACGCCGCGTTCACCGGCCGCACGCAGATGGTCGACACGACCATGGACCAGGAAGTCGCGCTCGGCTTGCAGGGTTTCCGGCAGATCCTCGCGGAAGCGCAGGTCGTGCGCGAAGGCGAGGCCGTCAACGAGGTCCGTGAAGTCGCGCGGCGCCTGATCGAAGCCGGCCCGAAGCTCGAGCAACACCTCGCGACGACACGCGGCGTGTCCGCGGTCACGCCGTGGAACCAGTTCGAATGGGAAGTCGCAGTCATCGAATCGGAGCAGGCGAATGCGTTCTGCCTGCCCGGCGGCAAGATGGCCGTGTACACCGGCATCCTGCCGATTGCGCAGAACGACGACGCGCTTGCCGCGATCATGGGCCACGAGATCGCCCACGCCATCCTGCGCCACGGTGCCGAACGCATGGCGCAGCAGAAACTGGTGCAGATCGGTGCGGTCGCGGCCGGCATGTCGACCAGCGACATGGACCCTCGCCAGCGTCAACTGCTGATGGCGGCGATCGGCGTCGGCACGCAATACGGACTGATGCTGCCGTTCTCGCGCAATCATGAATCCGAAGCCGATTACGTCGGCCTGATGCTCGCGTCGGCGGCCTGTTTCGACCCGGCCGAATCGATCGGCCTGTGGCGACGCATGGGCGCGAATTCGGCCGGCAAGGCGCCGCCGGAGTTCATGTCCACGCATCCCTCTTCCGATACACGCATCCAGCAGTTGCAGGGCTGGATGGACGAAGCGAACCAGATTCGCGCCCAATTCTGCGGGAACCGCCGATGAAGACCATTGAAGCCCGGGACGCACTGCCGACGGTGCGCCTGAAGATCGAACGCAAGTCCAACCATCCGTGGATCTTCCAGAAGATGGTCGAGAAGCCGGAGCCGAAACCGCGCCCGGGCACCATCGTCGAGATCTACGACCGCGAAGGCACGTTCTGCGGCCGCGGGTTCTACAACGGCCATTCGCGCATCACCTTGCGCGTCCTGAGCGAAGACCCGGACGAGGTCATCGACGACGACTTCTTCCGTCGCCGCATCGGCGAAGCCATCCAGCTGCGCCGCGACATCCTCAAGCTCGACGCAGTCACCGACGCCTATCGCGTGGTGCATTCGGAAGGCGATGGCTTGTCGGGACTCGTGGTCGACCGTTTCGGTTCGCTGCTGGTCATCGAATACTTCTCGGCCGGCATGTGGAAGCAGCGCGACCTGGTGCGGCGCATCCTCGACGAACAGTTTCCGAACTCGACCATGTACTGGTTCGCCGAGGAACACGTCGCCAAGCAGGAAAGTTTCGACTGCAACGTGCCGAGCCCGCCGCCGCCGGTGACGATCACCGAACACGGTCTGAAGTTCCGCGTCGCCGCGGGCGGTCGCCACAAGACCGGCTTCTTCTGCGACCAGCGCGACAATCGCAAGCGCCTCGCCGATTTCACCCAGGGCGCTCGCGTGCTCGACCTGTGCTGCAACTCCGGCGGCTTCGCGGTGTACGCGAAGGCATTGGGCGGCGCCGAGGAAGTGGTCGCGGTCGATCTCGACGAGCAGATCATCGAAGTCGCGAAGCAGAATGCCCAGCTCAACAAGGCCAGGATCCGCTTCATCCACGCCGACATCTTCCCGTGGCTGCGCGACGCCGCGAACAACGGCGAGGAATTCGACACCGTCATCCTCGACCCCGCGAAGATGACGCGCGACCGCGAGCAGGTCATCCCGGCGCTGAAGAAATACCTCGACATGAACAAGCTCGCGCTCGGCGTGGTGAAGCCGGGCGGCATCTTCGTCACCTGCTCCTGCACCGGCCTCGTCAGCGAAGAACAATTCCTCGACATGATCCGCCGCGCCGCCTTCTACGCGAACCGCCAGGTGCAGATCCTCGAAGTCCGCGGCGCCGGCCCCGACCATCCGTGGCTGGCGCACGTGCAGGATTCGCGCTACCTCAAGGCCGTGTTCTGCCGGGTGTTCTGATTCTTGAAATCGCGACTGAAGTTGATTTTTGGAGGCGGACGAGCATGCGATTGCTTCACTATGTCGAAATCGAAAACTTCAAGCGTTTCGGCCAACGCCAACGAATTGAGCTGGCGCATCCCGCTGTCCTTATTGGCCCCAATAACTGTGGAAAGACCAGTGCAATTCAGGCGCTGGCTCTTTGGGGGCAATCGGTCAAGACTTGGT
>JBGASK010000048.1:0-20967 GCA_044229785.1 Ahniellaceae bacterium | reverse complement strand
GCCGAGTTCGCGCGCGATGATCGCGGCATGGCAGGTGCGGCCGCCGCGGTTGGTGACGATGGCCGACGCACGCTTCATGATCGGTTCCCAGTCCGGGTCGGTCATGTCGGCGACCAGCACATCACCCGGCTGCAGCTTGTTCATTTCGCTGATCGAACGGATCACGCGCGCCTTGCCGGCGCCGATCTTGTGGCCGATCGAGCGACCTTCGCACAGCGCCGGTCCTTTGCCGTTGAGATGGAAACGTTCGAGCTGGGTCGCACGTCCGCGCGACTTCACCGTTTCCGGGCGCGCCTGCACGATGTAAAGCTTGCCGGTGATGCCGTCCTTCGCCCATTCCACATCCATCGGGCGGTCGTAATGCTGTTCGATCACGAGCGCCTGTTTCGACAATTCCTGCACGTCGGCATCAGTGATCGAGAAGCGGTTCTGCAAGTCGACCGGCGTGGGCTCGGTGCGCACGCGTTCGCCGGCGGCGTTCGAATAGACCATGCGGATCTGCTTGGAACCGAGCTGGCGGCGCAGGATCGCCGGCTTGCCTTCACGCAGCGTCGGTTTGTAGACGTAGAACTCGTCCGGATTGACCGCACCTTGCACGACGGTTTCGCCGAGGCCATAACTCGCGGTGACAAACACCGCGTCGCGGAAGCCGGATTCGGTGTCGAGCGTGAACAACACGCCGGAGGCGCCGACGTCGGAGCGCACCATCAGCTGCACGCCGGCCGAGAGGAACACGTCCTCGTGCTTGAAGCCATGGTGGACGCGATAGGCAATCGCGCGGTCGTTGTAGAGCGAGGCGAAGACTTCCTTGACCTTGTGCAGCACGTCCTCGATGCCGATGACATTGAGGAAGGTTTCCTGCTGGCCGGCGAAGGACGCGTCGGGCAGGTCTTCGGCCGTAGCGGACGAACGCACCGCGACGCTGACTTCGACGCCGCCGTTGTCGGCACAGAGTCTGGCGTAGGCCGCGCGGACGGCAGAATCCAGTCGCGGCGTCAGCGCGGTTTCGGTGACCCAGCCGCGGATCTCCGTGCCGGCTTTCGCGAGCGCTTCCACATCCTCGATGTCGAGCGTGGCGAGCTTGTCGAAAATGCGCTTCTTCAGCCCGCTCTGCTCGATGAACTCGCGGAAGGCATCGGCCGTGGTCGCGAACCCGCCGGGCACCGAAACGCCAAGCTCGGACAAGTGACCGATCATTTCACCGAGCGAGGCGTTCTTGCCGCCCACTTGTGCGAGATCGGACAGACGCAAACGATCGAGCCAGAGCACCTGGTCGGTCATGGGATTCTCCGGAAGCAGGGCGGGAATGCCGCGAAGCAGCAATTTTCGGCCATTGCGCCCGAGCCAGCAAGGTTGCTTGCACGATCCGACCCTGCATTGCGTATGCTCGCCGCTTCGCGAATGGGGCAATTCGATGGCGCGCAGGATTTTCTACATCTCGGACGGCACCGGCATCACCGCGGAGACCATCGGGCACTCGGTGCTGACGCAGTTCGAAAGCGTGCAGTTCGAGACGATGCGCATTCCTTTCGTCGACTCGGTCGAAAAGGCGCTGGAAGCGGCAGAACGGGTGCGCCAGTCGTGCGAGGACTCCGGGCAGCGGCCCATCGTCGTCAATACCGTGGTCGATCCCGATCTGACGCGCATCCTGGCCGACAGCGGCGCGCTGATGCTGGACGTGTTCGCGCCGTTCATCGCGCCGCTGGAGCAGGAACTCGGCACCAAGCGCCAGCCGCGCGTCGGCAAGGCGCACGGCCTTGTGGACTTCGCGCAGTACGAGGCCCGCATCAATGCCACGAACTATGCGCTGACCCACGACGACGGCATCGACTTCAATTACAACGACGCCGACGTGATCCTGGTCGGCGTGTCGCGTTCCGGCAAAACGCCGACCTGCCTGTTCATGGCCCTGCATTTCGGCATCAAGGCGGCGAACTTCCCGTTGACCCCCGACGATCTGGAGACAGGCGAGTTGCCGAAGCGGCTGGCTGCGCACCGACACAAGCTGTTCGCGCTGACCATCGACCCGCTGCGTCTGCAGCAGGTGCGCGAGGCACGCAAGCCCGGCAGTCGTTACGCGACGCTGGAGCAGTGCCGGCATGAGGTGACCGTCGCCGAGAAGATGTATCGGCGCGAGCGCCTGCCGGTGCTCAGCACCACGCATACGTCGATCGAGGAAATCGCCAGCAAGGTGCTGAACGCGCTCGGGATCGAGCGGCACCTGTTCTGAGCGGAGGGAGCTTCACTATACGCCGGGTCGTGGCGTCTGTGCAGGCTGGTCGGATGGCGTCGAATCGGTACCATCGTCGCCATGAATCCGATCGTTTCCGCCCCTGTCGTGCAGCGCCCCAGCCGCTTCGGCTATCTGATGGGCCTGTACGGCACGAACTACTGGCAGCTCACTCGCCTGTTCGGACCGCGTGCGCTGGCGCTGGGCCGATATCGCTCGCAAGGCAAGGTCGGATTGCCGCTGGTCGTCGATGTGCTGGAACGGGCGCCGTTCACGACCGAATTGCGGCTCAGCTACGAACTGGTCGATGAACTCACCGGACAACCGGATCCGTCGGCGCATGTGCGCCTGTACAGCGACGCGCGCCTGGCCGAGGTCACGGCCTGCTATTTCGGGTCGCGGCTGGACGATGTGCTCGGCCGCAGCGCACCGGCCGCGACGGTGTTTCGCCATCGCCTGCAGATGAATGCGTTCTTCGGCAAATGGCTCGACTATCTGGAACAGTGCGGGCACAGCCGATTCGGACTCGAACCCTGCGGCATCGAGACGATCTGAAACGACGAAGGCGCCTTGCGGCGCCTTCGCGATGCGGGATGCGCTCGCGGTTCACTTGTAACCGAAGAATCCTTCGAGAACCTTTTCGTCGCCGTCATAGTCGGCGGCGGAGGCTTCGACGAACTGAGAGACGCCGAGTTCGCTCAGTACCTCATAGGCGCCCTCGGCTTCGTGCAGCTTGAGCAGGGCATCCTTGACGGCCTGCTTGGCTTCCGGCGGCACCGTCGGCGCTGCCGAAACCGCAGCCCCCGGGAATTCGGCCGACGTCGCGATCGGGATCAAATTCGGATATTGACTTTGCAGCCAGGTCGGAACGATGGCGGCATCGGCTTCGCCTGCGAAGACGATCTCGACGCCGTCCTGCCAGCTTTGTGCTGTCGACATCATGTTCGGCTGGCGTACCGGATCCGGAAAAAACTGAAGCAACATCGCAAAACCCATGCTCGGCGACGGCATGGTCACGATGCCCTTGCCGATCAGGCCGTTGAGCGTGGTGTTGGTCAGCTGGTCGCTGCCGAGCAAGGTGTAGCTGGTGTTCTCGACAGTGCGTGCGATCGGCTCGAACTGAAAGCGCTTGGCGCGGAAATCGGTGAAGTGCGCTTCGGAAAACATGAAATCGATGGGCGCGTTCTGGCGCACGTCGCGCCAGAAGAAATGGTAGTTGCGGGATGTCACCAGGGTGATCTTGTGTCCGGTCGCCTTGGACAGGTAGTCCGCCAGCGGCTGATAGACCTCGGTGGCACGCTGGACGTTGTAGCTCGGTTCGACGAGCAGTTTGTACTCCGCAGCATGGACGCCTGGTGCGGTCCCGAACCCGAACAGCGCCGCCAGCGCCGCGTGCATGCCTTTGCGCAACACTCGATTCATGGAGCCTCCCTCCTGTTGCTGCTGCTATATCACCATTTCCCAATACTGCCAACGCGCTAAAGCAACGCTTTGTATCCGTTTCTAGCTTTCCGGGGCGAAGCTGCGCGCCACCCGGGCCGGCCGGCGATCCGCCCCGACCGTCAGCGGATGATCGGCTGCGGCCGCATGGGTCAACACCGCCAGGGCCAACGTGCGACCGGCGCAGACGATTTCGCCGACGTCGCCGTCGCCGTCGTGTAGAACATCACCGCTGCGCCAGTCCGCATTGCCGCCGGCTTCGAGCAACACCGGCACGCGCTTGTTGCGGCCCAGAAAATGCGTGCGCGCAACGATCTCCTGGCCCGGATAGCAACCCTTCTTGACGCTGAAAGCGTCGAATCGGTCCAGGCGCAGGGCATGGGCGAGGTGGCGACCGCTGGCCGTGGCATCGATCAGCGCCAGCCCGGCGGCGACGAAGCGATCCAGTGCGGCGTCGGTGCATGCATCCGCGGCCTGCTCGGTCAACGCCAATGCGCCGCCGGCGATGCCGCTGTCCCAACCTGCGTCGCCGAGGGTTGCGTGGATTGCCGACTCGTTCGACAGCAAGACCTTGCGACGGAACACGAAGCGCCTCAACGCCTCGACCAGTTCCGACCCGCGCGAGAACGGCACCAGAAGGCGCCAGTCGTCGGCCGCGACACGGATGGCCGCGACGACGAAGAGCACGCGACCCTGGGGGTTCAACAGAGCCGACCAGCGCAACTGGCCGTCGCCCAGCGGATGGAGGTCTGCAGCGAACTGGCTGTGCAGGAAGGGCAGGGCATCCGCGCCGCGGACGCTGACGACATCGAACAAATCTTTGCGATCCATGTCGTCATTGTGCATGCACGCGGCGTGCACGTGGAGTGCATGAAGTACCCGGCATCCTTGTCGGTGATGCCCTCGGCGCCATAGAATTCCGCGGCTTTGCCATGAACGATCCGACCTCATCCGATTCCCCGCCGGTAGCGCCCACGCCCCCCATCGTGCCGTTGCCGCCGTCACCGCCTGTCGAGATCGGCGGCCGCAAAGGCCCCGAACCGACGCGTTACGGCGACTGGGAAAAAGATGGGCGCTGCATCGACTTCTAGGCGTTTTCCCTTTCCGTTCAGGAGATTCCGATGAGCGTGCAACGTCCGTTGTCGCCTTTCATGCTCGGTTCGTATTACCGGCCGCAACTGACCAGCGTGCTGTCGATCCTGCACCGCATCACCGGCTTGATCCTCTGTCTGGGCGCGGTTGCCCTGGTGGCCTGGGTGGCTGCATTGGCCTCGGGTCCGGATGCCTACGCCGGATTTCAGTCCTTCGCCCACGACATGGCCGGCACGGTTCTCATGATCGGCTCCGTGTTCTCGCTGAGCTACCACCTCGGCAACGGCATCCGCCACCTGTTCTGGGACGCCGGCAAGGGTTTCGACCTGACCTCGGCCTATGCCAGCGGGTATGCCGTCGTCGCATTCGCGCTGGTGGTCTCGGGCGTCGTGCTGGTTGCGCTCAAGGGAGGCCTGTGATGAGCCTGCGTACGCCGCTTGCCCGGGTCCGCGGACTCGGTTCGGCCAAGGACGGCACCACGCACTGGTGGATGCAACGCGTCACCGCCGTGCTGCTCGTGCCGCTGTCGGTCTGGTTGCTGTTCTGCGCGCTGCCGATGATCGGCGCCGGTTATGCCGACGCCCGCGTCTGGCTGGCGCAACCGCTGAACGCGTTCCTGGTCCTGGCCCTGGCGCTGACCGTGATCTACCACGCGCTGCTCGGTGTCCAGGTCGTGATCGAGGACTACTTCCACACCCGCTGGCTCGAAGTCGTGTTGCTGACCTCGATCCGTCTGCTCGCTTTCCTTGCCGCACTCGCGACCGCGCTCGCGATCGTGCGCATCGCCGTTGGAGGCTGACATGGCGAAGGACGCCTACAAGATCGTTCACCACAAGTACGACGCCGTCGTCGTTGGTGCCGGCGGTGCCGGCCTGCGCGCGACCATGGGGCTCGCCGCCAAGGGTCTGAGCACCGCCTGCATCACCAAGGTTTTCCCGACGCGTTCGCACACGGTTGCGGCCCAGGGCGGCATGTCGGCGGCGCTCGCGAACATGGGTGCGGACGACTGGCGCTGGCACTTCTTCGATACCGTGAAGGGTTCCGACTGGCTCGGCGACCAGGACGCGATCGAGTACATGTGCCGCGAGGCGATTCCGGCCGTGATCGAACTGGAACACTACGGCGTGCCGTTCTCGCGCACCGAAGACGGCAAGATCTACCAGCGCCCTTTCGGCGGCATGACCACGAAGTTCGGCGAAGGCCCGCCGGCGCAGCGCACCTGCGCCGCGGCCGACCGCACCGGCCATGCCATTCTGCACACGCTGTACCAGCAGTCGCTGAAGCACGACGCGCGTTTCTACATCGAGTACTTCGCGCTCGATCTGATCATGGACAACGGCGTCTGCCGCGGCGTGATCGCCTGGGACCTGGCCGAGGGCACGCTGCACGTGTTTCGCGCGCATGCGGTCATCCTAGCCACCGGTGGCTATGGCCGCGCGTATTTCTCTGCGACCTCGGCGCATACCTGCACCGGCGACGGCGGCGGCATGGTGCTGCGCGCCGGCCTGCCGCTGCAGGACATGGAGTTCGTGCAGTTCCACCCGACCGGCATCTATGGCGCAGGTTGCCTGATCACCGAAGGGGTGCGCGGCGAAGGCGGTTACCTGACGAATTCGAAGGGCGAGCGTTTCATGGAACGTTACGCGCCGAGCGTGAAGGACCTGGCGCCGCGCGACATGGTCAGCCGTTGCATGACCATGGAAATCCGCGAAGGCCGCGGCGTCGGCGCAGAGTCCGATCACATCCATCTGCATCTCGAGCATCTCGGTGCCTCGACGATCCACGAGAAGCTGCCCGGCATCGCCGAATCGGCGCGCATCTTCGCCGGCGTCGACGTGACCAAGGAACCGATCCCGGTCATCCCGACCGTGCACTACAACATGGGCGGCATCCCGACCAACTATCACGGCGAAGTCGTGACCAAGCAGGGCGACAATCCGGACGCGGTCGTGCCCGGCCTGTTCTCGATCGGCGAGGCCGCGTGCGTGTCGGTGCATGGCGCCAATCGCCTCGGTTCGAACTCGCTGCTGGATCTGGTCGTGTTCGGCCGCGCCGTCGCGAACCGCTGCGGCGACGTGGTCAAGGCCGGTGCGCCGCACAAGGAATTGCCGGGCGATGCGCTCGACGCATCGCTGTCGAATTTCGACCGTTTGCGCCATGCCGACGGCGGCACCAGCACGGCCGACATCCGCATGAACATGCAGCGCACCATGCAGCGCGACGCCGCGGTGTTCCGCACCGGCGAATCGCTCAGGAACGGCTGCACCCGGATGAGCGAGGTGTTCGCTTCGTTCGCCGACGTGAAGGTGTCGGACCGTTCGATGGTCTGGAACTCGGATCTGGTCGAGACGCTGGAACTGCAGAACCTGCTGGGCCAGGCCGTCGCGACGATCTATTCGGCCGAACACCGTACCGAAAGCCGTGGTGCGCACGCGCGCGAAGACTTCGCGACGCGCGACGATGCGAACTGGATGAAGCACACCCTGGTCAACGTGAGCGAGCAGGGCGCGTGCAGCTTCGACTATCGCCCGGTGCACATGCAGACCCTCGGCGGCGTCGATCCGATCCCGCCGAAAGAACGCAAGTACTGAGGCCGCAATGTCGCGTCCCGGCGGTCTCATCGCGTGGCAGTGGGCGACCTACGATCGCAATCATCGCGATCGTCTGAACCTCGTGCTGCATTTCGTCGCGGTGCCGGCGTTCATCGCGGGCGTGCTGTCCAGCGTTCGTTTCCTGACGCTTGGCCTGTTCGTCCAGGCCGCCGTCATGCTCGGGTTCGCCGCAGTCGCGTTCGTCGTCCAAGGCCTTGGCCACAGGCGCGAGGCCGAGGCGCCGATACCGTTTGAAGGCCCGCTCGACGTGATCGGCCGCATCGTCGTCGAGCAGTTCGTCACCTTTCCCCGTTTCGTCTTCACCGGTGGCTGGGCGCGCAATCTCGCCGGCCAGCACACCGATCAGCACTGAGGTCCGCCATGGCCGAATTCTCGCTTCCCAAGAACTCCAAGGTCACCGCCGGCAAGCATCACGCCGCCAAGTCGGGCGCCAAGCAGGTGCGCCGCTTCAAGGTCTATCGCTGGAATCCGGACGACGGCGCGAATCCGCGCACCGACACCTATGAAGTCGATGTCGGCAACTGCGGACCGATGGTTCTCGATGCGCTCATCAAGATCAAGAACGAGATCGATCCGACCCTGACCTTCCGCCGCTCGTGCCGCGAGGGCATCTGCGGTTCCTGCGCGATGAACATCGACGGCACGAACACGCTGGCCTGCACCAAGTCGATCGACGAATGCGGCTCCGGCGAGGTGAAGATCTACCCGCTGCCGCACATGCCGGTGATCAAGGACCTGGTGCCGGACCTGACCCACTTCTACGCGCAATACGCCTCGATCCGCCCGTGGATCCGCACCCAGAGCGCGCCGCCGCCGGATGCGGAACGCCTGCAGTCGAAGGAAGACCGCGCCAAGCTCGACGGCCTTTACGAATGCATCCTCTGCGCCTGCTGCTCGACCTCGTGCCCGAGCTACTGGTGGAACGGCGATCGGTATCTCGGTCCGGCCATCCTGCTGCAGGCCTACCGCTGGATCATCGACTCGCGCGACGAGGACACCGGCGATCGCCTCGATCACCTCGAGGATCCGTTCCGCCTCTATCGCTGCCACACCATCATGAACTGCGCGAAGACCTGCCCCAAGGGCTTGAACCCTGCCAAGGCGATCGCGGAGATCAAGAAGCTGATGGTGGCGCGTCGCACCCTCTGAAAAACGGAAAAACGGGGTCAGAGTGCATTTCCGGAACATCCTTGTCGGTTTCAGTTGGCGCTGGCGGGTCGGAAATGGACTCTGACCCCGTTTTTTCGAACCGCCTCAAGCGCATGCGCTGGCATTGCCGGCGCGGCACGCGCGAGCTCGATCGCCTGCTCGAACGCTGGCTGGACGAACATGCCGATACGGCCGACGAAGCCGCGTTGGCGCAGTTCGAAGCCGTGCTCGCCTGCGAGGACCGCGAACTGCAGCGCTGGATCCTCGGCTACCATGACTGCGAACGCGACGAGCTGAAGGCGCTGATCGATGACATCCGCGCCAAGCCTCTCGTTTGAACCGCGATCATCACGCATTGCAATGGGGCTGATGGCCGCGATCGGCACGCTCGCTGCAGCGGCCATGCTGCTCAGCGGCCTGCCAGCCGCTTGGCGCCTGGGTTCGGCGATCGGCATCGGCATCGCGACGCTGCACGGGTTGCGTTCGCTCGCCGCAGCCAATCCTTCCCGATGTTCGCTTCTCCCCGATGGCGGCTGGACGCTGCTGCGCGAGCGCATCGAGTTGCCGGCAACGCTGAAACACAGCCATGACCTCGGGTTCCTGCTCGCACTGCATTTCCGAACCGAAGCCGGTCGTCGCATCGATGTCGTGTTGTGGCCGGATTCGATTCCGCCGGATGTGCGTCGACGTCTGCGGGTCTGGTTGGGGCGGCAGGGCGGGTTGCGCTGAGCCGCGCGTGGCTATCGAGCGTTCACGCTGCACCGTTACACTGCCGGCCTGCCACCAGGCGCCCGCATGTTTCGACCCCTAGAACTGTTCATCGGCCTGCGCTACACGCGCGCCAAACGCCGCAATCACTTCATCTCCTTCATCTCGATGGTGTCGATGCTGGGCATCGCGCTTGGGGTGACGGCGTTGATCACGGTGATCTCGGTGATGAATGGCTTCGAGGGCGAGTTGCGGGCGCGCATTCTCGGCATGGTCTCGCATGCGACCGTGGCCGGCGTGGGCGATGGTCTTGCCGAGTGGAGCGCCGCCATCACGACGGCGAAGTCGGTGCCGCACGTGATCGGTGCCGCGCCCTACATCGAGCGCGAGGCGATGCTGCAAGGCGGACGCGTCAGCGGCGCCATCCTGCGTGGCGTCGATCCGACGATGGAGCGCGAAGTCAGCGAGATCGCCGATCGGGTCGTCGAAGGCTCCTGGGATGCGTTGAAGCCCGGCGAATACGGCATCGTGCTCGGACGCGAACTGGCCTTGTGGGCCGGTGCCGAACTCGGCGGCGACGTGCTCGTCTATGCGCCGCAGGTGCGGGCGACGCCCGCCGGCGTGTTGCCGCAGATGCGTCGTTTCAAGGTCGTCGGGCTCTTCGAGGCCGGCATGCAGGAATACGACCGCGGCATGGCCGTGATCCACGTCGCCGATGCGGCGAAGCTGTTCCGCATGGGCGACAAGGTCACCGGCGTGCGTCTCAAGCTCGACGACATGTTCAAGGCCAAGCAGGTCGCGGCCGATCTCGCCGACGAACTCGGCGGTTTCTATCGCGTGCGCGACTGGACGCGCGAACACGCCAACTTCTTTCGCGCCGTGCAGACCGAGAAGACGGTGATGTTCATCATCCTCTCGCTGATCGTCGCGGTCGCGGCATTCAACCTGGTGTCGTCGCTGGTGATGCTGGTCACCGACAAGCAGAGCGACATCGCCATCCTGCGCACGCTCGGGCTCAGTCCGCGTTCGGTCATGGGCGTGTTCGTGGTGCAGGGCACGATCATCGGCCTCGTCGGCATCGTGCTCGGCACGATCGGCGGCGTGCTGCTGGCCGACAACGTGACCAACGTGATGCATTTCCTCGAATCGATCTTCGGCTTCGAACTGATGCCGGCCGACATCTACTACATCAGCGACCTGCCGTCCGACTTGCGTTGGGACGACGTCACGACCATCGTCGGTCTGGCCTTCGTCCTCTGCCTGATCGCGACCCTGTATCCCGCCTGGCGCGCCGCGCGCACCCACCCGGTCGAGGCGCTGCGCTACGAATGAACACGACTGCCGACATCGTGCTCGCCGCCAGCGGCGTCGCCAAGACCTATCGCGAAACCCGCGTCGAAACACCGGTCTTCTCCGGCATCGACTTCGCCGTGCGTGCCGGCGAAGCCATCGCCATCATGGGTGCCTCCGGCGCCGGCAAGAGCACCTTGCTGCATCTGCTCGGCGGACTCGACGTGCCGGATCGCGGCGAGATCACCGTGGCGGGCCAGCGCATGTCGGCGCTGGGCGACACGGCGCGCGGTCGCTTGCGCAACGAAGCGCTCGGCTTCGTGTACCAGTTCCACCACCTGCTGCCGGAATTCACGGCGCTCGAAAACGTCGCGATGCCGCTGTTGATTCGCGGCCAGTCCGTCGCCGAAGCCCGTGCGGCGGCGGCGGCCGTGCTGGAGCGCGTCGGTCTGCAGGCTCGCCTCGATCACAAGCCTGGCGAACTGTCCGGCGGCGAACGCCAGCGCGCGGCCATCGCACGTGCGCTGGTGACGACACCGAAGTGCGTGCTGGCGGACGAACCGACCGGCAACCTCGACGCCGGCAACGCCGATGCGATCTGCGGCATGTTGCTGGAACTGAAGCGCGACCTCGGCACCGCCATCGTCATCGTCACGCATTCGCAGGAACTCGCATCGCGCATGGACCGCGTGCTGGAACTGCGCGGCGGTCGACTCGTCGCACGCTGAGGCACCGATGCCACGGCTGGCCAAACTCGCCATCGTCCTGCTGGCGGGCGGCCTGTGGTTCGGGTTCAACGCACGTGAGGCCATGCAGGCGCGCCTGCCGGCCGACCGCGATGGGCAGGACCTGGTCGCACTCATCGAAGTGATCGGCCTGCCCGAGTCCGGCGAACGCCAGATGCATTTCCAGGCGCGCGTGCTGGATTCGAACGTGCTCGCATCGGGTTCGAAGCTGCGCCTGAATTGGTACGCGCCGACGCCGCGACTGGAAGCCGGCGATCGCATCGACGCGACGCTGCGCCTGCGTCGCCCGCGCGGCTTGATGAATCCCGGCGGTTTCGATGCGGAGCGACAGGCGCTGGTCGATCGCATCGCGGCCGTGGGGTATGTGCGCGAAGGCAAGGTGCTTGAGGCCCGAGGCGGCGGCGCCATCGATCGGCTGCGCGCAGGCATCGCGGAACGCATCGATGCACGCGTCGCCGAACCGGCCATCGCCGTCTTGCTGCGCGCGCTCGCCGTCGGCGACGTACGCGGCTTGCGCGACGATCATTGGGACACGCTGCGCGCCACCGGTACCGGGCATCTGGTCGCGATCTCGGGCCTGCACGTGGGCCTGGTCGCGGCCTTCGGCGCGTGGTGGTTCGCGCTGGTCTATCGCCTGTTTCCGCGGTTCGGACTGCGCTGGCCGCGGCCGCAGGCGATGGCGGTAGGCGCGCTGATCACCGCCAGTGCCTATGCCGCGCTGGCCGGGCTCGGCGTGCCCGTGTTGCGCACCTTGCTGATGATCGCCGTGGCCTTGCTGGCGACGCTGCTGCGCCGGTCGATTCGCGGCGTCGATGCGTTGCTGCTGGCGGCCGTGGTCGTCGTGGCCATCGATCCGTTGTCGCTGCTCGGTGCCGGTTTCTGGCTGAGCTTTGTCGGTGTCGCCTTCCTGATCTGGGCGATGACCGGTTCGGAAGCGAGTTTCGGCGGTTTGTGGCGCGCCCAGATCGCGATGAGCGTGGGCCTGCTGCCGATCGGTGCGTGGTGGTTCGCGCAGACCAGCATCGTCGGCTTCGTCGCGAACCTGGTGGCGGTGCCGTGGATCACGTTCGTCATCGTGCCCCTGCTGTTGCTGGCCATGGGCGTCGATGCGATCAGCGGCTGGTCGGGGCTGTTCGTGCTCCCGGCGAAACTGCTGGCGCCCTTGTGGTGGGCGTTGACGGAAACTGCCCGGTCGCCGCTGGCGGAATGGCATTTCGCGCAGTTTGGCGGCTGGGCGCTGGTGCTCGCGCTCATCGGCGCCGCCTGGGCCTTGTTGCCGCGCGGCGTGCCGATGCGTTGGGCCGGTCTCGTGCTGATGCTGCCGCTGCTGTGGCCGGCACGCATGCCGTTGCGCGAGGGCGAGTTCGAATTGACCGTGTTCGACGTGGGCCAGGGCTTGTCGGTGCTGGTGCGAACCCGCGATCACGCCCTGTTGTACGACACCGGGGCGCGCTGGTCCGACGACCGCGATGTCGGCGATGCCGTGGTCGTGCCGAGCCTGCATGCGCTCGGCGTGCGCAGGCTTGATCGCCTGATGATCAGCCATCTCGACGACGACCACGCCGGCGGGCGCAACTCGGTGCTGCAGGCGTTTCCGGATGCCGTCCAAAGCGTCGGCAACGAGGCCGACCCGGCTCCGCGTTGCCAAGCCGGACAGCACTGGACTTGGGACGGCGTGGACTTCACGGTCCTGCACCCGCCGCAGTTCTTCCCGGATCTGGACAACGACAACTCCTGCGTGCTGCGCGTCGGCTCGAGCCATGGCAGCGCCTTGTTGCCCGGCGACATCGGCGCGCTGATCGAGCAGCGTCTGGTGCGCGAACAGCGCCCGGCCATCGACGTCGATGTCGTGGTTGCCGCGCATCACGGCAGCAAGCACTCGTCGTCCCCGGAGTTCGTGGCCGCGACCTCGGCCAGGACGGTCGTGTTCGCGCGCGGCTGGCGCAACCGGTTCGGGCATCCCGGGGCCGACGTCAAGGCCCGCTGGCAGACCTCCGGCGCTGCCGTGGCCGATACCGCGCTGCAGGGGGCGATTCGGCTGAAATTTTCGACGGACGGGCCGGTGCTGGATGCACAACGCGACCGCAGCGCCGTGTTCTCGCGCGAGCACGGCAGCGATCAACCGGTGTCGTCCACACGGTAAGCGTGCTCGGCGCTGCTAGAATCCGCGCGTTTTGGACTTCGGGAGTAGGGCGCGTGTGGGAGCTTCTGGCAGCAGGTGGCAAGGCGATGATCCCGATCGGGATCGCCGCGGTGTTGACGTTGGGCATCGTGCTGGAACGATTCTGGTCGCTGCGTCGCAAGGAGATCCTGCCGCCGAACCTGCCGGGCGAGGTGCGCAACTGGGCCCAGCATCGCCGGCTCGACGACGAGCATCTGAAGGCGCTGGCCGACAACTCGCCGCTCGGCGCCGTGTTCGCTGCCGCCTTGCGTGCGCGCCATCTCGGTCGCGAGGCCATCAAGGAACGGGTTGAAGACGCCGGTCGCCATGTCATGCACGACATGGAGAAGTTCCTGAACACGCTCGGCACCATCGCGCTGATCTCGCCGCTGCTCGGCCTGCTCGGCACCGTGATCGGCATGATCCGCATGTTCCTCGCGATCCTGAATTCCGGCATCGGCGACGCCAACCAGATGGCCGGCGGCATCGGCGAGGCGCTGGTGTGCACCGCGGCCGGCCTGTGCGTCGCGATCCCGGCGTACATCTTCCATCGTCATCTGCGCGCCAAGGTCGCCGGGCTCGGCATCGAGCTGGAGAAGGAAGTCGTCGCCCTGATCGACGTGATCGAGGCGGAAGTGCCGGTGCAGGTCGCGGCCGCACGGAGAGCCGCGAAGTGAGGATTGCCCGGTCGAGTTCGGCCAACGACGAATTCGAGATCAACGTGATCTCGCTGATCGACGTGATGCTGACGCTGCTGATGTTCTTCGTCATGACGGCGACGTTCGAGCATCGCTCGCTGATGAAGGTGGCGCTGCCCGAGGCCGATGCCAAGGAAACCGCCGCCGCACAGAAAGCGCTGGAAATCCTCGTGGACCGCGACGGGCGATTCTTCATCGGCGCCAACGAAGTCATCAATCCGAGTCTCGCCACGCTGAAGGAAGCGATCCAGCAGGAGGTCGGCGACGACCGCGAACGCCCGGTCACCCTGCGCGCCGACGGGCGCACGCCGCACCAGGCCGTCGTCACCGCGATGGATGCGCTCGGCCAACTCGGGTTTGCGCGGCTCTCGATCGCGACCGTGCCGGCCAAGGCCGACGCGGAGTAGGCGATGGATGCGGCCGCCACGCCTGCGCGCATCGGCACGATGGCGCTGTATCGCCGCCTGCTCGGCTTTTCGAAGGCGTACTGGCCGATCGCGCTGATTGCGTTGACCGGCATGTTGTTCGAGGCCGCAGCCGCCGGCGCCTTCACCTGGCTGATGCAACCGCTGATCGACGGCACCTTCGTGAACCACGACACCGCCGTGGTGCGCTGGCTGCCGGCCGTCATCGTCGCGATCTTCGTGTTGCGCGGCGTCGCCACCTTCACCGCCGACGTGGCGATGGCGCGCATCGGTCGCGGCGTGGTGCGCGACATGCGCGACCGCCTGATCGAGAAGTCGCTGCGCATGCCCTCCGGCTGGTTCGACCGCGAAGCGCCGGCTGCGCAGATCTCGCGCCTGACCTACAACACCGAGCAGCTCGCCTATGCGGCGGCGGAAGCGGTAAAGATCGTGCTGACCGATGCGCTGACCATCCTGTTCCTGCTCGGCGTGATGCTGCACAACAGCGTCAAGCTGACCCTGACGATGTTCTTCATGGTGCCGCTGATCGCCCTGATCGTCGGCACGGTCGGCAAGCGCTACCGGCGCATCAACACCACGCTGCAGGATGCGTTCGCGCAGTTTTCGCATCGCGCCGAACAGGCGCTGGCGGGGCAGGAGGCGATCAAGATCTACGGTGCCCAGCCGGTGGAACGCGCACGCATCGCCGAACTGGCGCAGCGCAACTATCGCTTGAATCTCAAGGTCATCGCCACGCAGGCGATGAGTTCGTCGCTGGTGCAGTTGCTCGCGGCCTGCGCGCTCGCGGCCATCGTCTATGTCGCCGGGCGCGAAGCGGTGCGCGACGGCATGACCGCCGGCGGCTTCATGGCCCTGATCAGCGCCATGATGGCGATGCTGCCGTCGCTGAAGAAAATCACCAATGTGCAAAGCATGATCCAGCGCGGCATTGCGGCGTCGGAGTCGGTGTTCGCGGTGCTCGACGCCGAAGCCGAACGCGACGACGGACAGATCCGGATCGAACGGGCGCGCGGCGAGCTGCAGTTCGAAGACGTGGTCTTTGCCTACGCCGGCGGCAAGGGCAGGGCGCTGGATGGCGTGCGCTTCCATGTCGCGCCCGGCACGACCACGGCGATTGTGGGACGTTCCGGCAGCGGCAAGAGCACGCTGGCGAAACTGCTGCCGCGCTTCTACGAAGCCGATGCCGGCCGCATCCTGCTCGACGGCGTGGCGCTGGCCGACCATCGACTGGCGGACCTGCGCCGACAGATTGCGGTGGTCAGCCAGAGCGTGGTGCTGTTCGACGACAGCATCGCTGCGAACATCGCTTTCGGCGAACTGGCCGGCGCCCCGCGCGAAGCGGTCGTGGCTGCCGCACGCGCCGCGAATGCGCTGGAATTCATCGAGAAGCTGCCGCAGGGGTTCGATACCCGCATCGGCGATCGCGGCGTGTTGCTGTCCGGTGGCCAGCGCCAGCGCATCGCGATCGCGCGCGCCATCCTGAAGAACGCGCCGATCCTGATCCTCGACGAGGCGACCTCGGCGCTCGACACCGAAAGCGAACGCCTGATCCAGGAGGCGCTGGACCGCATCCTGGCCGAGCGCACCGCCATCGTCATCGCGCACCGGCTGTCGACCATCGAACACGCCGATCAGGTCGTCGTGCTGGATGCCGGCCGCGTCGTCGAAACCGGCACCCATGCCGAACTGATCGCCCGCGATGGCGCCTACGCGCGCCTGCATCGCCTGCAATTTCGCGACAGCGAGGACGCGGGATGAGCGCGCGCGCGCGCCTCGAGGCACGGCTCAACCGCATCTGGTACGAGGGCGAAGCGGTACCGTTGTGGGCCGATCTGGGCGAACGGATCTATCGCAGCCTGCTCGGACTGCGCCGCTGGGCCTATGCCCTCGGACTGCGCCGTTCGACCCGTGTTTCGGTGCCGGTGCTGATCGTCGGCAATCTCACCGTCGGCGGCACCGGCAAGACGCCGCTGGTCGCCTGGCTCGCGAACGAGTTGCGCCGACGCGGCTGGCGGCCCGGCATCGTCACCCGCGGTTATGGCGCGGCCGCCCATGATGCGCGACGCCTGCCGCCGGGCGCCGAACCGGCGGAGTTCGGCGACGAACCGGTGTGGCTGGCGCATGCCACGGACTGCCCGGTCGCGATCGGACGCCGTCGTCTTGCCGCCGCGCGACTGCTGATCGCGCAGGACGGCGTCGACGTCCTGATCAGCGACGACGGCTTGCAGCACTGGTCGCTGGCGCGCGATCTCGAAGTGGTGCTGATCGACGCCCAGCGCGGTTTCGGCAACGGCCGATTGTTGCCGGCGGGGCCCTTGCGCGAACCGCAGGACCGGCTGACACGGGTCGATGCCGTGGTCGTGAACGGCGGCCATCGCGCTGGCGCCCATTCAATGCAGGTGCGCGCCGAACGGGTGTTGTCGCTGCGCGACCTGGCCCATGCCAGGCCCTTGTCGGCTTTCGCGGGCCAGCGCGTGCACGCCGTCGCCGGCATCGGCAATCCGCGTCGCTTCTTCGACTTGCTGCGCAGTCATGGTCTCGTCGTCGAACCGCATCCGTACCCGGATCATCATGCGTTCGACGGCAGCGAATTGCGGTTCGACGACGATCTGCCCGTTCTCATCACCGAGAAGGATGCCGGCAAGTGCGCGCCGCATGCCGACGGCAGCATCTGGGTCGTGCCGATCGATGTCGACCTGCCGCCCGAATTCGGCGACCTGATCCATCGCCGCCTGCACGCGCTGAAGGAGAGCACATGAGCCTGGAATTCTCCGTCGCCATTCCCGCGCGCTTCGGCGCGAGCCGGTTGCCGGGCAAGCCGCTGCGTCTCCTGAACGGGCGGCCGATGGTGGCGCATGTCGTGGACCGCGCGTTGGCCGCGGGCGCGGCGGAAGTGGTGGTCGCGACCGACGACGAACGCATCGCCGCGGCGGTGCAGGGCAGTGGCGCGACGGTGTGCATGACCCGGGCAGACCACCCGTCCGGCACCGACCGTCTGGCCGAAGTCGCGCAGCAACGTGGCTGGGCGGACGAACGCATCGTCGTGAACCTGCAGGGCGACGAGCCCTTGGCGCCGGTCAGCGGCATCCGCTGCGTTGCCGACGCCCTTGCCGCCAGTACCGCCCCGATGGCGACCTTGGCCACGCCGGTGCGGGACGCCGACGAACTGTTCTCGCCGAACTGCGTGAAGCTGGTGCAGGCCGCGAACGGCGATGCTCTGTATTTCAGCCGCGCCCCGATCCCATGGGCACGCGACGCCTTCGCCGGCGATCGCGACGTCTTGCCCGAAGGCATCGTCTTCCTGCGCCATATCGGCCTCTACGGCTACCGCGCAGGCTTCCTGCGGCGGTACGTGACGATGCCGCCCGGCGTGCTGGAGCGAATCGAGTCCCTGGAGCAACTGCGCGTGCTCGAGGCCGGCGAACGCATCGCCGTGGCGCTGGCGCCCGAACCTTTCCCCGCTGGCGTCGACACGGAAGCCGATCTGGTCCGGGTCGAGGCCTTGCTCCGACAGGTTAATTCACTTTAAATATGAATCATAAACCCATGAAAATACTGTTTGTTTGCATGGGAAACATCTGTCGCTCGCCGCTCGCGCTGGTGGCCGCGGAACAGGCCTTCCGCGAGGCCGGCCTGATGCCGCCGATCACGATCGATTCGGCCGGGACGCTGGACCACCACGCCGGGCGGTCAGCCGATGCGCGTTCGATCGCGCTGGCGAACGAATATCGACTGGACCTCGGCGGCCATCGTGCGCGCGCGGTTCGGCGCGAGGACTTCACCCAGTGCGAACTGGTCGTGGCGATGGATCGGCGCAACGTCGCCGATCTCCGCGCCGTCTCGCCGCCCGAGGCATGGGGACGCATTCGCTTGCTGATGTCCTTCGCCGGTGCGCCGCAAGGTGAAGTGCCCGATCCGTACTACGGCGGCCGGGCCGACTTCGAGCGCAGCTTCGCGCTGATCCGCAGCGGCATCGCGGGACTGACCAAACACCTCGTCCACCTGCATAATCCGGGCCTGATGCTTCCGGAGTAGTTCATGGCCGCCCAACCGATCGCCCCCGAACTGCCGGCCACGCTGCAGTGGCTGAACGTGCAGCAGGCGCCGGCATTGGACAAGCTGCGCGGCCGCGTCGTGTTGCTGCACTTCTTCAACGCCGCCAACGTCAACTCGCTGCATCTGCTGCAGGAGCTGCGCGTCGTGGAGGCGCGCCACCACGACGGCCTCAGCGTGATCGGCCTCCACGTCCCGAAGTTCGACCATGAACGTCTGCCCGCGAACGTGCTGAAGGCGGTCAATCAATGGCATATGCGCCACCCGGTGGCGAACGACGCGGACTGGACGGCCTGGCGGCAGTTCGGCATCCAGGCCTGGCCGTCGGTGGCCGTGATCGATGCCGAAGGGCGGATCGCGGGCGTACTCGCCGGAGAAGGGCAGCGCGATCAGATCGAATCGCTGGTCGCCCACCTGCTGGATGATGCCGCGAATCGCGACATCCGCTTCTACGAACCGATGCAACCGGTCAGCCGACCGGAGCCGCGCACGCCCCTGCGTTTTCCGAGCAAGCTGCTCGCGACTGAAACGGCCCTGTTCGTCGCCGATTCCGGGCACAACCGCGTGCTCGAATGCAGCCACGACGGACGCGTGATTCGGCAGATCGGAACCGGTACCGCCGGATACCTCGACGGCCCGTATGGCGATGCGGCCTTCAACGGACCGCAAGGCATGGCCCTGATCAAGGACATGCTTTACGTCGCCGACCGCGGCAACCACTGCATCCGTCGCGTGCACATGATCACCGGCGAGGTCGACACCATGGCCGGCACCGGGGTGCATGGTCGCCCTGCGACCCAGGATTACCCGGAACCGCGTCAGGTGGCGCTCAATTCGCCCTGGGCGCTGGCTGCGGCCGGCGAGAAACTGCTGATCGCGATGGCCGGCCAGCACCAGATCTGGTCGCTCGACCTGAGCCGCAAGCGACTCAATCTTTACAGCGGTACCGGCAAGATCGGTCGCGACGACGGCGACGGGCTCTTCGCCACCTTCGCCAAGCCGACCGGGTTGGCCTACTCGAATCAGGTGCTGTATGTGGCCGACGCCGACGGTTCGGCCATCCGTGCCGTGCGCAGCGACGGTCGCGTGCAGACCCTGGTCGGCGCCGGGCTGTACGAATTCGGCGATGTCGACGGCCCGCCGGCCCAGGTGCGTCTGCAGTATCCGATGGACATCGCGGTCGATGCGAACGGACAGATCCTGTGGCTGGTCGATACCTACAACAACAAGCTGAAGGCGGTATCGCTGCGCGGCGGTGGCGCCAAGTCGATCAATCTGGCTTACAAATTCCACCAGCCGTCCGGCATCGCCAGCCTGCCCGGCAAGCTGTTCGTCGCCAACACCGCGGCGCACGAAGTGGTCCGCATCGACACCAGCAGCGGCCAGGTGACGCGCTTGCCGATCGGCGAATGACGCGGTGACCGGCGCGTCGGACATCGGCTTCGACGGCCGTGCCTTCGCGCGCGAACTGACGGCGGCGCCGGGCGTGTACCGGATGTTCGACGCGAAGGGCGCGCTGCTGTACGTCGGCAAGGCCAAGAGCCTGAAGAAGCGTGTCGGCAGCTATTTCGCGCGGCCGCAGCTGGAGCCGCGCATCGCCGCGATGGTGGCCCAGGTCGCGGCCATCGAAACGACGGTCGTGCGCACCGAATCCGAAGCGCTGATCCTCGAGAACGAGCTGATCAAGTCGCTGAATCCGCGCTACAACGTGATGCTGAAGGACGGCAAGGGATATCCGTCGATCTTCATCAGCGGCCAGGAATTCCCGCGCATCGTCTTTCATCGCGGCGCCCGCAAGGCGAAAGGGCGCTACTTCGGACCGTATCCGAGCGTGGTCGCGGTGCGCGAAAGCATCAACCGGCTGCAGAAACTGTTCCGGCTCCGCAACTGCCTGGACAGCTTCTTCCAGAATCGTTCGCGGCCCTGCCTGCAATACCAGATCAAGCGTTGCACCGGGCCCTGCGTCGGTCTGATTTCGCCGGCGGACTACGCCCGCGACGTGCGCCACGCGGTGATGTTCCTCGAAGGCCGTTCCAGCGACGTGATCGACGAACTGGTCAGGGCGATGGAGCAGGCGAGTGCCGATCTCGCCTTCGAACAGGCGGCCGAACTGCGAGACGAAATCTCCCGCCTGCGGCAGATGCAGGCCAAGCAGTTCGTCACCGGCAACGAACACGACGCCGACGTGATCGCCTGTGTCGTGCGCGAGGGGCAGGCGTGCGTGCAGGCCCTGTTCTTTCGTGACGGCACCAGCCTCGGCAGTCGCCACTGGTTGTTGCGTGCGGCGGAAAACGCTGGTCCGGCCGAGGTGCTGGAAGCCTTCGTATCGCAGCACTACGCCGAACTGCCGGCGCCACGCACCC
>JBGASK010000047.1:0-21104 GCA_044229785.1 Ahniellaceae bacterium | reverse complement strand
CAGGTCCATGAAGGCGATCATGATGCCCCAGACCGTGCCGAACAAGCCGATGTAGGGCGAGATCGAACCGACGTTGGCGAGGAATTCGAGGTCCTTCTCGAGGCGGTCGATTTCGCGACCGGCGGCGGCACGCATGGCGCGCTGCGCGCCTTCGACCATGATGCGCGGGTCCATCGTGCGGCGCGAACGCAGGCGCGCGAACTCGCGGAAGCCGGCTTCGAAAATGCCGGCCAGGCCTTCGCTGTCCTTGCCCGGGGCGGAGACTTCCTTGAACAGCGCGGCCAGATCGCCGCCGGACCAGAATCGTTCTTCGAATTCGGTGGCGGTCTTCTTGGCGCGATCGAGCGCGCTGCGCTTGCCGAGGATGATGGTCCAGCTCATCAGCGACGCCGCAAGCAACAGGCCCATCACCAGCTTGACCGGCAGCGATGCGCCGAGGACGAGCTTGAGGATGTCGAGTTCGCCGGCCACGTGCGGCGCCGCGGCTGCGGCGGCCTGCGCGGCATCGCCCAACTCGATCGGCGCAGCCGCGCTGGCCGCGAGGCTGAGCAGGGACAGGACTGAAGGCATCGTCTACTCCGGAAACAGGTCGCGCGGCAGGGCCGCGGGACGGAAGGAATCGGCGTTCACGCAGGCGGCGAGCACTTCGGCATCGAGCAGCAGTTCGCCGCTCTTGGCCTGACGCAGTTCCTGGGTGAAACGAAGGCTGGCCCCGCGCCGCTCGGCGAGCACGCAGGAAGCGAACAGCTCGTCGTCCAGCTTTGCGGGGCGGCGGAAGGATAGCGAAAGCCTGCTGACCACGAACACCAGCCCGCGCTCCTGCTTCAGCCGCGATTGATCAATGCCGATGCTGCGCAACCATTCGGTGCGGGCGCGTTCGAGGAAATGCAGGTAACGGGCGTGGTAGACGACGCCGCCGGCATCGGTGTCTTCGTAGTAGACGCGGGCCGGCCAGACGAAGGGCGCGGCACTCACTCGCCGGCCCCGAACAGGTCGGAAACCGGCGCATCGGCGCGGCGCGGCGGGCTCAGTCCGAAATGGCGGTAGGCCTTGGCCGACGCCATGCGCCCGCGCGCAGTGCGCACCAGAAAGCCTTGCTGGATCAGGTACGGTTCGATCACGTCCTCGAGCGTGCCGCGCTCCTCGCTGAGCGCCGCCGCCAGCGATTCGACGCCGACCGGACCGCCATCGAAGTTCTCGATGATCATGCTCAACATGCGGCGATCGAGCGCGTCGAAGCCTTCCTCGTCGACCTTGAGCATGGCCATGGCCTGGGCCGCGATGGTGCGATCGATATGACCTTCGCCACGCACCTCGGCGTAGTCGCGCACGCGTCGCAACAGGCGATTGGCGATGCGTGGCGTGCCGCGCGAACGGCGCGCGATCTCGTCGGCGCCTTCGCCGTCGCAATGGATGCCGAGGATGCGCGACGAGCGGGTGACGATCTGCGCGAGTTCGCCGCGTTCGTAGAATTCGAGGCGCTGCACGATGCCGAAGCGGTCGCGCAAGGGCGCGGTGAGCAGGCCGGCGCGCGTGGTCGCACCGATCAGCGTGAACGGCGGCAGGTCGAGCTTGATCGAACGCGCGGCCGGGCCGTCACCGATCATGATGTCGATCTGGAAGTCTTCCATCGCCGGATACAGCACTTCCTCCACCACCGGCGACAGGCGATGGATCTCGTCGACGAACAACACGTCGTGCGGCTGCAGGTTGGTGAGCAAGGCCGCGAGGTCGCCCGCACGCTCCAGCACCGGCCCCGAGGTGGAACGCAGGTTCACGCCGAGTTCGTTGGCGATCACCTGCGACAGCGTGGTCTTGCCGAGGCCCGGCGGCCCGAAGATCAGCACATGGTCAAGCGACTGCGCGCGCCGCTTCGCCGCCTCGATGTAGATCGACATCTGTTCGCGCACCGGCGCCTGCCCGAGGTATTCGGACAATCGCTTCGGGCGGATGCTGGCCTCGATGGCATCGTCTTCGCGGGTCGCGGCGGCGGAAGTGAGGCGGGTATCGGTCATCGGGCCATTGTAGCGGCCATGGCGCGCCCGAAGATCGCGACGGGGACGCCGCTCCCGCCGCTCAGATCTCGACCTGGGTCCCGAGCTCGATCAGGCGATTGCCGGGGATCTGGAAGAAGGTCGTGGCCGACTGCGCGTTGCGCGCCATGAACACGAACAACTTGTCGCGCCACGGCGGCATGCCCTGCTCCTGGCTCGGAATCAGGGTTTCGCGCGACAGGAAGAAGGTGGTGTCCATCATGTCGAAGGGCAGGCCGCAGGATTCGCAGCCGCCCAGCGTCTTCGGCACATTCGGTTCTTCGGCAAATCCGTAGCGCAGGTACATCGCATAGAAATCGTGGCCGAGCGGTTCGACCTTCATGCGCTCGCCGGGTTCGGCGATCGGGGTCTCCACGGTTTCGACCGTGAGCAGCACGTTGCGGTCGTGCAGCACCTTGTTGTGCTTGAGATTGTGCAGCATCGCGTGCGGCACGCCTTCCTGGTTCGCGGTCATGAACACGGCGGTACCGGGCACGCGCAGCGGCGGATGCGCGGCGATCGAACTGATGAACGGCTTCAGCGCCAGACTTTCCTTGCGCATCTGCGACACCACCAGGGTGCGTCCCTTGCGCCAGGTCGACATCAGCAGGAACAGGCCGGCGCCCAGCACCAGCGGGAACCAGCCGCCATGCGGAATCTTGATCGCGTTCGCGGCGAAGA
The DNA here is from genome assembly GCA_044229785.1 of Ahniellaceae bacterium. Taxonomy (GTDB): domain Bacteria; phylum Pseudomonadota; class Gammaproteobacteria; order Xanthomonadales; family Ahniellaceae; genus JADKHK01. The sequence continues at coordinate 18,390 of JBGASK010000047.1, read as the reverse complement.
ACGCGGTATCGATGGTGATGAAGACGGCACCGACCAGCATCACGATCCACTTGTTCCACTTCCACATCATGCGCGCCACGATCAGCGCCAGGATGGTGTCGATCAGCATCGTGCCGGTTACCGCGATGCCATAGGCCGCGGCCAGGTTCGACGAGGTCTCGAAACCGAGCACGACCAGCAGGATCGCGACCAGCAGGAAGCGGTTGATCCAGGGCACGAAGATCTGGCCCACGGTCTCGTCGGAGGTGTGCGTGACCTGCATGCGCGGCGCGAAGCCGAGTTGCACCGCCTGCCGCGTCACCGAGAACGCGCCCGAGATCACCGCCTGCGAGGCGATCACCGCCGCGGCCGTGGCCAGGCCGATCATCGGATACAGGGCCCAGTCCGGCGCCAGCAGGTAGAAGGGATTCTTCGCGGTTTCCGGATGCGCAAGGATCAGCGCACCCTGGCCGAGATAATTCAGGATCAGGCCCGGAAACACGATCCAGTACCAGGCGACCCGGATCGGACTGCGTCCGAAGTGGCCCATGTCCGCGTAGACCGCTTCCGCACCAGTGATCGCCAGCACCACGGTACCGAGCGCAAGGAACGACATCAGCGGATGCGCCGCGAAAAACAGTACGCCGTACCAGGGGTTCAGCGACTTCAGGATGGTCGGATATTCGTGGATCTCGGCCAGCCCGAGCGCGCCGAGCACGACGAACCACAACACCATCACCGGGCCGAACACCGCACCGACCTTGGCCGTGCCGCTGCGCTGGAATGCGAACAGGCCGATGACGACGACCAGGGTGATCGGCACGACGTATTGCTCGAACGCGGGCGCCGCGACCTTCAGGCCTTCGACCGCGCCCATGATCGACATCGCCGGGGTGATGACGCCGTCGCCATAGAACAGGGCCGCGCCGAGCAGGGCCAGCACGATGATGAAACGGCGTGCCGCCTTGTTGTCGCCGACCGCCTGCATCGCCAGCGCCATCATCGCCATGATGCCGCCTTCGCCACGATTGTCGGCGCGCATGATGAAGATCACGTACTTCACCGAGACGACGAGGATCAGCGACCAGAACACCAGCGACAACACGCCGAACACGTTCGCTTCGGTCAGCGGCATTGCATGCGGGCCGTGGAAGGCTTCGCGCATGGTGTACAGCGGGCTGGTGCCGATATCGCCGAAGACCACGCCGACCGCCGCGACGGCCAGACCGATCAGTCCGCCTTTCGCACCATGCTGTTCGTTGCTTGCGCCCATAAAACTCGGTTTCAGGCGCTGCCGGCCCGGAGAAGGTCGCGTAGTGTAGCCATGTCAGGTGCGCAATGCGGCCTTCAAGGCCTTGCGAATGATTGTCTCGGCCGAGTCGCCCGGTTCAGCCGCATCTTTCAACAACTTGGCGATCTCCACGGGCTTGTAGCCGAACTGTTCCAGCGCCGCCGAAGCCTCGGCCACCGGATCGCGCGCCACGATCTTCACGCCGCCGACGGCCGCCGGCGCCAGACCGGCCCCGAGCTTGTCGCGCAGTTCGACGACGATGCGCTCCGCCGTTTTCTTGCCGATGCCCGGTATGCGCGTGAGCGCGGTGATGTCGCTGTTCGCGACCAAGCGCGCGAAGTCGTCGGCAGACACGCCTGAAAGAATCGACAGCGCCGTCTTGGCGCCGATGCCGCTGACCTTGAGCAAGGTGCGGAACAATCCGCGTTCGCGCTCGGACTGGAAGCCGTAGAGGTTCACGGCATCCTCCTTCTGCGCATGGTGGATGACCAGCGTCACTTCGCGCCCGAGTTCGGGCAGTTCGTAGAACGTCGACATCGGCGCTTCGAGTTCGTAGCCGACGCCGTTCACGTCAATCATCAACGCCGGCGGCGCCTTCATCACCAACACGCCCTTCAGGCGTCCAATCATCTGCGTCTCCAGGCCGTGCGCGGAATGCCGAGGCGGGTGAGACTGGCGCGGGTGTGCGCGTGCGTCAATGCGATGGCGAGCGCGTCGGCGGCATCCGCCTGCAGCTTGCCGGGCAGCGACAACAGGATGCCGACCATGTGCTGCACCTGGGTCTTGTCGCCGGAGCCGCTGCCGACCACGGCCTGCTTCACTTCCTTCGGCGCGTATTCGGTCAGTGACAGCCCCTTGCCGACCACGGCGACGATGGCCGCACCGCGTGCCTGCCCGAGCTTCAGCGCCGAATCCGGGTTGCGCGCCATGAACACGCGCTCGATCGCGACCTCGGTCGGCCGATGCGTCTCGACGATCTCGCCGACCTCGTCGTAGATCTGCTTCAAGCGCAGATGAAACGTCTCGTTGTCGAGCAGATGCAGGGCCGTGTGGAACACATGCACGCAACGCCCGTCCGGCAACGCATCGATGATGCCGATGCCGGTGCGCTGCGAACCGGGGTCAATGCCGAGGATGCGGGTCATTCGTCGTGCACGACAGGAAACGACCTCGATTCTAGCAACGACATTTCTGGCAACGGCGTTTCCCGCCAACGGTGGGCGAACCCGCCGCCATTGACCAGCGTCAATCCGGTTTCCGGGCCTGGGTTATAGTCTGCGAAGGTCGGACGGGGAGGTCGTGACCATGGAAGAAACCCAAGTCGAGCGGCGTCGCGAATGGCGCGCGTTCCTGTTCCTGACGGTGTTTCTCGCGCCGATCCTCGCCGTCGGTCTCGTCGCGTCCTGGGGCTTCATCGTCTGGATCTTCCAGATGTTCGCCGGTCCGCCGGGGCCGCAGTGATGTCCTGGCACATCGCCAGCCTGATCGTACGCTGCCGCCCCGAACACGAGGCAGCCGTCGCGGCACGACTGAATGCCCTCGACCAGACCGAAGTCCGCGGCGCACAGCACGGGCGCATCGTCGTGCTGGCCGAGGGCGCGAACGAGTACGAACTGGCGCGGCGCTTCGACGCGATCCGCGCCACGGCGGACGTGATGACCACGGACCTGGTCCACCATGAAATCGATACCGACGACAGCGAGGCCGCCCATGCACAGCACGCGCCGTGACTTCATCCGCAATTCCGCCGCCGCCACCGCGGCGGCCGTCGCCGGCATCCCGCTCCATGCCGAGGCCAGCAACATCGTCACCGACCGCAACGACACCGCGCTGAAGTGGAGCAAGGCGCCGTGCCGATTCTGCGGCACCGGTTGCGGCATCAACGTGGCGGTCAAGGACGGTCGCGTGGTCGCCACCCACGGCGACATCCATGCCGAGGTGAATCGCGGCCTGAACTGCGTCAAGGGTTATTTCCTCTCCAAGATCATGTACGGCGAAGATCGTCTGACCCGGCCACTGCTGCGCAAGACGAACGGGAAATACGACAAGCGCGGCGAGTTCACGCCCGTGTCCTGGGACGAAGCCTTCGACGTGATGGCGGCGCAGTTCAAGCGCGTGCTGAAGGAGAAAGGTCCGACCGCGGTCGGCATGTTCGGCTCCGGCCAGTGGACGATCTGGGAGGGCTATGCCGCGAACAAGCTGTTCAAGGCCGGCTTCCGCAGCAACAACATCGACCCGAACGCTCGCCACTGCATGGCCAGCGCGGTGATGGGCTTCATGCGCAGCTTCGGCATGGACGAGCCGATGGGCTGCTACGACGACATCGAAGCCGCCGACGCCTTCGTGCTCTGGGGCTCGAACATGGCCGAGATGCACCCGATCCTGTGGACGCGCGTCACCGACCGCAAGCTCTCGAACCCGGGCGTGAAGGTCGCGGTGCTGTCGACCTTCGAACACCGCAGCTTCGACCTCGCCGACGTGCCGATGGTGTTCAAGCCGCAGACCGACCTGGTCATTCTCAACTTCATCGCCAACCACATCATCCAGAGCGGCCGGGTCAACAAGGATTTCGTCGGCAAACACGTCAATTTCAAGCTCGGCGTCACCGACATCGGGTACGGCCTGCGCGCCGAGCACCCGAAGGAAGCCGGCGCGAAGGATGCGGCCGATCCGAACCAGGGATCGCCGATCGACTTCGAGCAGTTCGCCGCCTTCGTGCGCCCGTACACGCTCGAACACGCCGCGAAGATGAGCGGCGTCGACGCGACCTGGCTGAAGCAGCTGGCCGAGTTGTACGCCGATCCGAAGATCAGGGTGATGTCGTTCTGGACCATGGGCTTCAACCAGCACACGCGCGGCGTCTGGGCGAACAACATGGTCTACAACATCCACCTGCTGACCGGAAAGATCGCGACGCCCGGCAATTCGCCGTTCTCGCTGACCGGGCAACCTTCGGCCTGCGGCACCGCGCGCGAAGTCGGCACCTTCAGCCATCGCCTGCCGGCCGACATGCTGGTCGCGAAGCCCGAACACCGCGCCAAGGCCGAGCAGATCTGGCAGCTGCCGCCCGGCACCATCGTCGACAAGCCCGGCCTGCATGCGGTCGCGCAGAACCGCGCGCTCAAGGACGGCAAGCTCAATGCCTACTGGGTACAGGTCAACAACAACATCCAGGCCGGCGCGAACACCGCGAACGAAGGCATTCCGGGCTATCGCAATCCGGACAACTTCATCGTCGTCTCCGACGCCTACCCCACCGTCACCGCGCAGGCCGCGGACCTGATCCTGCCGGCCGCGATGTGGGTCGAGAAGGAGGGCGCCTACGGCAATGCCGAACGCCGCACCCAGTTCTGGCATCAATTGGTGAACGCGCCCGGCGAAGCCCGCTCCGATCTGTGGCAGCTGATGGAATTCTCGAAGCGCTTCACCGTCGAGGAATGCTGGCCGGCGGAATTGATCGCCGCGAAGCCGGAACTGAAGGGCAAGACCCTGTTCGAACTGTTGTTCGCGAACGGCGTCGTCGACAAGTTCAAGGCCGACGAGATCGAGGACGGATACGCCAACCACGAATCCGAGGCCTTCGGTTTCTATGTGCAGAAAGGCCTGTTCGAGGAATACGCCGAGTTCGGCCGCCACCACGGCCACGACCTCGCCCCGTTCGACCAGTACCACGCGGCGCGCGGCCTGCGCTGGCCGGTGGTCGACGGCAAGGAAACCCGTTGGCGTTACAAGGAAGGCAGCGACCCGTACGTGAAGGCCGGCAAGGACTTCGAGTTCTACGGTTTTCCCGATGGGCGTGCGGTGATCTGGGCCCTTCCCTACCAGCCCGCGCCCGAGGAACCGGACGAGGAATTCGATCTGTGGCTGTCCACCGGTCGCGTGCTCGAACACTGGCATTCCGGTTCGATGACGATGCGTGTGCCCGAGTTGTACAAGGCGGTGCCGCAGGCGGTGATCTTCATGCATCCCGACGACGCCACCGCGCGCGAACTGCGCCGCGGCCAGGAGGCCCGGGTGATCTCGCGCCGCGGCGAGATCCGCGCCCGCATCGAGACCCGCGGCCGCAACAAGCCGCCGCGCGGCCTGATCTTCGTGCCCTGGTTCGATGCGTCGGTGCTGATCAACAAGGTCACGCTCGACGCCACCGACCCGATCTCGAAGCAGACCGATTTCAAGAAGTGCGCCGTCAAAGTGGTCAGGGCCTGAGGAGGATGCGATGAAACCGGTGCAACTCCTGAACTTCGCCGCCGTGCTCGTGTTCGGCCTGCTGATCGGCCACCAGTGCAGCAAGCCGGAACCGCGCAAGCCTTCTGCCGCACCGTCGGCTGCCGCCAGCGTGGCGGTGCCGAAGGTGACGCAGACCTCGCGGTCGATCGACGCGCTGCGCCGCGGCGCCGACCTGGACCGCGAGCCGGAAGCGCTGCCGCTGGCGCGTGTCGAGAATGCCGACATCAAACGCGAGCGCGCCTATCCGATGCAGCCGCCGACGATTCCGCACGCCATCGACGGCTATCAGGTCGACCAGCATGCGAACCGCTGCATGCTTTGCCACGGCCAGGCCAATTCGGCGCAGTTCCAGGCGCCGCCGGTCAGCGTCACGCACTACATGGATCGCGACAGCCAGGTGCTCGCCGAGATTTCGCCGCGCCGCTATTTCTGCGTGCAATGCCATGTCGTGCAGACCGATGCCAAGCCGCTGGTCGCGAACCGCTTCACCGGCGTGGACGATCTGCTGGCGACGCCAACGACAGCGAAGGAGTGAGCCCATGTCGCTGCGCGATCGACTGCTCGGCATCTGGCGATTGTTCAATGCACCGAGCAAGCACTACAGCCTGATGTTCCTGACGCTCGGCGGCTTCGTTGCCGGCATCGTCTTCTGGGGCGGCTTCAACACCGCGCTGGAAGCCACCAATACCGAAACCTTCTGCACGTCCTGCCACGAGATGCAGGACAACGTCTTCGCCGAACTGAAAAGCACGATCCACTACAGCAACCGCAGCGGCGTGCGCGCCACCTGCCCGGACTGCCATGTGCCGCATCAGTGGACGTCGAAGATCGCGCGCAAGATGCAGGCCTCGAAGGAAGTCTGGGGCAAGATCTTCGGCACCATCAATACCCGCGAGAAGTTCCTCGACAAGCGCCGCGAACTGGCCGAACACGAGTGGGCGCGGCTGAAAGCGAACGATTCGCTCGAATGCCGCAACTGCCACAACTACAACTCGATGGACATCACCCGCCAGAGCCCGCGCGCGGGCGCCATCCACGAACGTCATCTGCTCAGCGGCGACAAGACCTGCATCGACTGCCACAAGGGCATCGCCCACCAGTTGCCGGACATGGCCGGCGTGCCGCAGGGCTGAGCGCGCTGGATCAACCGCGCAGCAACCGAAACGCGCCGAGGTCGAAGGCGCGGCCATTCAACTGCGCCTGCACGCGGTGTTCTCCGGGATAGTGCTTGCGTGTCGTCATCGGCACCAGGCGCAGCGTCTTCGCGAGTTCGACACGTTCGCCGGGCGCCAGCGCAACCGCCTTGAGCTTGAAGGTCTTGGGCGAAGTCGAGCCGTTGGCCTTGACGTAGTGGACGACGAAGTCGGCCATCACCGATTGCGCCTGCGGGCCGGTGTTGTGCAGCACGAAACCGATGGCGACGCTGCCGCCTTCGTGCACGCGCTTCGGTGCGATGCGCACCCGTTCGATGGCCAGGGTCGGCGCCTCGCCATAACCGAGCGCCGCCAACGCACCCGGGTCGGCGCGCTTGATCGCCGAACGCAGCGCATGGCGCACGATCCAGCGCCGCTCCGCCGACGCATCCCGCAACCAGCAACGGGCGATGTCGGCAAGCAGTTCGGGATGATCCTTGCCGATGTCGTTCAGATTGTTCGCGACCGAACGGCGCACGTACAACTCGGGGTCGTCCTTGAGACGTTCGAGCAGGGCCAGCACCGGCCTCGGATCGCGCTGGAAATCGCGCAAGCGCGGCGCCCACGGCAGGCGCGGGCGCGTGCCTTCCGAGACCAATCGGCGCACATGTGGGTTCGGGTCCTGCGCCCAGAGCGCGAGTCGAACCAGCGTCGCTTCGCGGTGTCGCTCGAGGAAGGCACGGATGCTGAACTCGGCGGTGAAGCGCCGGGTCAGCTCGTGTTGCGCCTGCATCGAGTCCTCGAAATGGTCGAGGCCGTAGTCGGCGACGAAGACCGTGTGCGGCATGAACAGGAATCCGCCCATGCCCTGGGCCGCGCCATGCGTGTGGCGGACGCGGGTCGAGGCCAGCAGCAGGCGGATCGCCTGCGCATAGTCGGCGGGCAGATGCGTGCGCAACGCACGGCTGATGTGGCGCGCACGTTCGGTCAGGGACAAGGGCTCGTAACCGTCGAGCGCATCGCGCAGGAAGGCCGCGCGCGGGAATGCATCGTGCACGGCCACGAGCATGTCCGCGATGGTGCGCGGCACGCTCGGGCCGAACTGGTCCTTCAGGGCTGCGGCCATGCGGCGCTCCGTTCGAAACGCCGCAGTCTAGTCGTTGTCGATCACGCCGCCAGTGCGCTCGGCGCGGCCGGGAAATCGATCTCGGTGCCGGCGATGTGGTTGGTGTAGTTGGTATAGATGTTCAGCACGACATTGACCAGGACTTCGAGAATGGTCGCGTCGCTGTGGCCTGCGGCCTTGAAGGCATCGAGTTCGGCAACCGGAACGCGACCGCGGGTCTCGACGATGCGTTTCGCCAATTGCAGCAAGGCGCGGTCCTTGGCCGACTCCGCCTGCGCGGCGCGCGCCCGGGCGATCTGCTCGGGCTTCAGGCCGGCCATCGTGCCGATGGCGGAATGCGCGGCAAGGCAGTAGTCGCAGGCGTTGGCGTCGCCGACCGCGAGCGCGATCTGTTCGCGCTGCTTCGCGTTCAGCGTGCCGCGCGCGGTCACGTCGGCGAGTTGCACGTAGGCATTCAACGCGACCGGCGTCTGCGCCATGGTCAGGAACATGTTCGGGGTGCTGCCGAGCTTGGCCTTGAAGGCGTCGAGGGTGGCGCGGGTGGCGGCGTCGGTCTGGGCGGGCTGAATCGGCGGGATGTAGGACATGACGAACTCCATTCATGGGTGACGTGCGGATTGCACGGGAAGCACTTTAGGGCTCGCATCCGTACGCAAAGAGACTTATCGTTCGCATAACTTGCCATTTCGTCCGGACATGCAGACCGACCGACTCGAAGCCCTGCTCAGCCGTTTTCGCGTCAGTGCGCGCCTGTTCCACTCCGGGCCGCTGTGCGGCGTCAACGATTTCGCGCCGGAACAGGGCCGCGGCCAATTGCACCTGCTCGGCGGCGGCGAGCTGCGGGTCGAACACCCGGACGGCTCGGCGCTCGCGGTCGGCGAACCCAGCCTGCTGTTCTATCCGCGCCCGCACGCGCACCGCTTCATCAGCGACGACACCCGCGGCGCCGACATGGCCTGCGCTTTCATCGAATTCGGCGACGGCGCCCGCAATCCGCTGACCGCGGCCCTGCCCGCCTTCGTCGTGCTGCCCCTGTCGGCCCTCGACGGCGCCGGCCCCGTGCTCGACCTGCTGTTCCGCGAAGCCTTCGCGCAACGCTGCGGCCGGCAACTGGTGGTGGACCGATTGTTCGAAGTCGTGCTGATCCAGATCCTGCGGCAACTGATGGCGAGTGCGCCGGAACGCAGCGGCCTGTTCGCCGGACTCGCGCATCCGCAACTGAGCCGTGCCCTGATCGCGATGCATGGCGAACCCGGGAAATCGTGGAGCCTGGCGACGCTGGCCGAGACCTGCGGCATGTCGCGCACGCAGTTCGCGGAAACCTTCCGCGTGCAGGTCGGGATCACGCCGGGCGACTATCTGGCCGGCTGGCGACTGACCGTGGCGCAACAACTGCTGGACGAAGGCCGCGCGCTGAAGCACATCGTCGACGCGGTCGGCTACGGCAGCGTTGCCGCCTTGTCGCGCGCCTTCAAGGCGCAGACCGGACGCTCGCCGCGCGACTGGCGCAAGGCTCGCGAGACTGGCACGAATGCGCCGCGCGGTGTGCTCTAGCGCGCGGGCGCACGCTGCACCCACCTGCTGGACGGATGCCATGACTGCTGCCCACCACCGAACCCGCCGCCCGCGCATCGCGCTGTCGGAACTGCGCGGCGCCCTGCAACTGGCGGCCCAGGCGACGCGCGGCGTCGCTGCCGTGGTCGAAGGCGTGCATGCCTCGGTATGGCGATCGCTGGGCGCGGGCGGCAGCGCGCCGCCCGAGCGCACACGCGGCCTCACCGGGCTCGTCTATCGCGGCATCCACGGCATCAGCCACGTGATCGAACGCGGCGCCGACCGGGCGCTCGCCGGACTGCAGTCGCGACTCGATCACGATAACGACGCCGATCGTCCCGAACCGCAACGTCTGGCCTTTCAGTCGGTGTTGAACGGCGTGCTCGGCGATCACCTGGTCGCCAGCGGCAATCCGCTGGCGCTGCCGATGACGCTGCGCCATCGCGGCGAGCGCATCGACACGGATGCCGCACTGCAGATCCCCACACCTGGCGGCCACCTGCTGCTGCTGATCCACGGGCTGTGCATGAACGACCTGCAGTGGCACGGCGAACATGGCGGTCAAGCGGTCGACCACGGCGAGACCTTGGCCGCCGCACTCGGCGCCACGCCGCTGCATCTGCGCTACAACACCGGCCTGCACATCGCCCGGAACGGACGCGAACTCTCGGCGCAACTGGAGCGCCTGGTCGCGCGCTGGCCGGTGCCGGTCGAACGCATCAGCATCGTCGCGCACAGCATGGGCGGCCTGGTCGCACGCAGCGCCTGCCATCACGGCGAGGTCGATGCGATGCAATGGCGGCGGCGCCTTCGCCATCTGGTCTTCCTCGGCGTGCCGCATCACGGCGCACCGCTTGAGCGCGCCGGGTCGTGGGTCGACCAGTTGCTGGCGCGCACGATGTACACCGCGCCGTTCGCGAAGCTCGGACAGATGCGCAGCGCCGGCATCACCGACCTGCGCCATGGCTGCGTGCGCGACGAAGATGCGCTGCACGTCGACCGATTCGCCTCCGCTCACGATCATCGCCGGCCGCTGCCCTTGCCCGAGGGTGTCGCCTGCTTCAGCGTCGCGGCGACGCTGGCGCAACGACGCAGCCCGCTGGCCGAACGCCTGGTCGGCGACGGTCTGGTGCCGCTCGACAGCGCCCTCGGTCGCCATGACGACGTCGCACGCGACCTCGGACTGCACCGCCACCCGCACTGGATCATGCACGGCACCGGCCACATCGAATTGCTGCATCGCGCGGACGTGGGGGCTCACATCCTGCGATGGCTGAATACGCACGATTTCAAGCGCTGAAACGACCAACGCGCAGGAAATGCGCGGTCATCGCGATGGCTTCGTCCGAGAACGGCAGACCAGTGTGCGTGGCCGCGATGACGGCGTGGTCACGGATTCCCGGCAGCCGCGTTTCCTCGACCGCCACGGTACCGTCGTTGTCGCCGCTCAAACCACCGAGGAACAGCGCCATGCCGACCGGCACGCGCCCGGCGATGACCCCGACCTCGCGCGCGCCGCGCCATGCGCCGAGTCCACTGAGCAGGCGTTCGCGGCTGCGGCCCATCATCCACGGTGCGAAGGTCGACAAGGTCTTGGCCGCAGCACTGCCGGTCAACGGCGAACCGAGACAAACGGTGCGACCGGCGCGCGCGCAGTCCTGCGTCGCCAGCAGCGCGACCAGCCCACCGAGCGAATGGCCGACGACATGCACGGCCTCGTCCTCCTGCGCGTCGATGCGTGCACGCAGATCATCGGCGCAGGCATCGGCACCCTTGCTCAGCGACGGATAGTCGATCACGTCGACGGCATACCCCTGCGCCGCCAAATGCTTCGCGATACGCGCCATCATGAAGCCGCGCATCCAGATGCCGTGCAGCAGCAACACGCGTTCGCGCATGTCAGCGCCGCGCTTGGAACGGCCGCTCTTCGTACGGCTGCACGACGACGAAACCCTCGCCGCTGAAGGCCATCTGCACCGATTCGCCGCTGGTGCGGCCGATCAGGGTGCGCAGCGAGATGTCGGTCTTGAATTCAGGTTCGAGGTTGGACGACCACGCCACCGTCGCGTTCGGGTCGGTGAACACCGGCATGTTGCGGGCGACACGCAAGGTCAGCGGGCGACCATGCGTGGTCAGCGCGACCAGGCCATGGCCGCGCAGTTGCAGGTTGAACAGGCCACCAGCGACCATGCCGCTGAGCTTGCGCGTCATCCGGATGTCCCATTCGATGCCGTCCTGGAAGGCGAGCAGATCGTTGCCGTTCACGGTCACGCCGTCGCCTTCGAGCTTCAGCAACGTGATGCGCTTGCCGCCCTCGGCCAGGAACAATCGACCGCTGCCCGAGGCCTTGGTCAACTTGGCGCCTTCGCCGGTGAACATCTCCTTGAAGAACCGCGAGGCGCCATGCTCGAACGCGCCCTCGCGATCGAACTTGATGCCCCCGCGATACGCCACCATCGCCCCGGCCTTCATCCACACCCGCTGCTGCGACAGCTTCACCTCAAGAATGCGCTCGTTCTCCAACTCCCAAGGCGCATCGCTCTGGTTCTGGTCCGCGGTCTCCGCGAGGAATTCGGTGAGGGTCTTGGGCGTGGTCATGGCGAGCGCTCGACGAAAGAGGCGCCAAGAATGCGGGCGTCCTTGTTCAATGTCGAGCCATCACGACCGTTCGCAGGCCAGGTCGAATGAAGTCGTAGGCTGGGTGGAACGAAGTGATACCCAGCATCGCCTGCACGCAGCCAAACCGCTGGGCAGACCGGCTTCGCCGTTTGGAGCCGCTACGCTCTACCCAGCCCATGCGCTGCCCGAGAGGCCACGAGCCTTATTTCTTCTCAGGCTTCACCACACGCACATGCAGTTCCTGGAGCTGGTTCTGCGCGACGACGGAAGGGGCCGAGGTCATGAGGCAGGTGGCCGATGCCGTCTTCGGGAAGGCGATGACGTCGCGGATGGATTCGGTGCCGACCATCAGCGCGGCCATGCGGTCGATGCCGAAGGCGATGCCGCCGTGTGGCGGGGCGCCGAACTTGAGCGCGTCGAGCAGGAAGCCGAACTTCAGTTCCGCTTCTTCGGCGCTGATGCCGAGCAGATCGAACACCGCGCTCTGCATGTCCGGGCGATGGATGCGGATGGAGCCGCCGCCGATCTCGTTGCCGTTCAACACGCAGTCGTAGCCGCGCGACACCGAGGTCGCGGCGTTGGCCTTGAGGTCGGCCACGTCGTCGATCTTCGGCGCCGTGAACGGATGATGCAACGCGACGTAACGCTTCTCGTCGGCGTCGTATTCGAACATCGGGAAGTCGGTGACCCAGAGCGGCGCCCAGCGGTTCGCGACCAGCCCTGAGTCCTTCGCAACCTTCAGGCGCAGCGCGCCCATGAAGTCGGACACGGTCTTGTACGGGCCGGCGCCGAAGAACAACACGTCGCCCTGTGCAGCGCCGACGGCCTTGAAGATGCCGTCGATCGCGGCATCGTCGAGGAACTTCACGATCGGCGAGGTCAGGCCTTCGCGACCCTTGCTCAGGTCATCGATGCGAATCCAAGCCAGGCCCTTGGCGCCGTACTTCTTCACGTATTCGCCGAGGTCGTCGAGCTGCTTGCGGGTCATCTCGGAACCGTTCGGCACGCGCAGGCAGGCGACGCGACCGCCCGGATCCTTGGCCGGACCCGAGAACACCTTGAACTCCGAATTCGCGACCGCATCGGCGATGTCCACGAGTTCCAGGTCGATGCGCAGGTCCGGCTTGTCCGAACCGTAGCGACGCATCGCTTCGGCATAGGTCATGCGCGGAAACGGATTGGCCAATTCGGTGCCGTTCACTTCCTTGAAGATGTGGCGGACCATGCCCTCGACCATGTCCTGCACATCGCGCTCTTCGACGAAGGCGAACTCCATGTCGAGCTGGGTGAATTCGGGCTGGCGGTCGGCGCGCAGGTCTTCGTCGCGGAAGCAGCGCGCGATCTGGTAGTAGCGGTCCATGCCGGCCATCATCAACAGCTGCTTGAACAGCTGCGGCGACTGCGGCAGCGCGTAGAACTCGCCCGGATGCACGCGGCTCGGCACCAGGTAATCGCGCGCGCCTTCGGGCGTGGCCTTGGTCAGGATCGGGGTTTCGATGTCCTGGAAGCCGCGGGCATCGAGGTAACGGCGGATTTCCTGGGTCAGGCGCGTGCGCAGGCGCATCGCACGCTGCATCGCCGGGCGGCGGATGTCGAGGTAACGGTATTTCAGGCGCGCTTCCTCGCCCGGCGTGTCGTCGAGCTGGAACGGCAGCGGCGCCGAGGCGTTCAGCACCTCGACCTTGTCGCAGACGACTTCGATCTTGCCGGTGCGCAGGCGGTCATTGACCTGCGACGCCGGGCGCGCACGCACGGTGCCGATGATCTTCAGGCAGTACTCGTAACGCACGCCTTCGGCGGCCTTGAATGCGGTCGCGTTGTCCGGCTCGATCACGCACTGCACGAGACCTTCGTGGTCGCGCAGGTCTATGAAAATGACGCCGCCGTGGTCGCGACGGGTATCGGCCCAGCCGCACAGGGTGACGGTCTGGCCGGTCAGGGTCTCGTCGACGAGACCGCAGAGATGACTACGCATGGAGGCTCCGAAGCCGGCCGGGGAAGGCCAGGCGGGTGTGGGACAGGACCGCGCATGCTACGGAGCGGGCGCAGAGCTTGCAAACGCGACACCGCGCTGCAGGCGGCGTTCCTACGCGCTCGGCGCAGCCGGCGGCGTGCTGGGCGCCGCAGCCGGCGCCGATTCGGCCGGCTTGCTGTCGCCACCGCCGGACTCGACCAGGTTGCGCTTCTTGTCGCCGTCCTTCTTGAAATCGGTTTCGTACCAGCCGCCGCCCGCCAGCCGGAACGAGGGCGCCGAGACCGCGCGTGTCAGCGTCGCCGGGCCGCAGTCCGGGCACTCGGTCGGGTCAGGGTCGGACATGCGCATCAGATGATCGCTCTTCCGGCCGCAGGTGGCGCAAACGTATTCGTAGATCGGCATGGCGGCGGCATCGGCAATGAAAGGATCGGGCGCGCAGTATGGGCCCGCGGCGCGCGCTTTCAAGTCGATTGTCCGAACTTGGCGGGCCGGGGCACGGTTCCGGGTTAATCGGGACGACCCTTCCGGAGACTCGCCATGCCGCTCAACATCCGCCACCGATTCGCCCCGCTCGGCGCCCTTCTGGTCTGCCTCGGGCCGACCACGGACGCGCGGGCCGCCGGCCTGGCCGTCGAACGCGACCAGCTCATCCTCATGGGCTCGGCAGCATTGCCGGCAGCGTCGGGCCAGACCGGCGCCGACGTGTTGGCCAGCGGCGATTTCAATTGCGATGGCGAATCCGATCTGGCGGTCGGTTCGCCGTTGTCGGCCATCGGCGGCGACAGCCAGGCCGGATCGGTGTCGATCCTCTATGGCGAACTGACGACAGGCGTCGCCGCCGCAGGGACGCTGCTGGACCAGGACCGCGGCAACATCGACGGCGTCGCCGAACCGAACGACAGGTTCGGATCGGCACTGGCTGCCGCCGACTTCGATGGCGACGGCTGCACGGATCTGGCAATCGGCGTGCCGCTGCAGGATCTCGATGCCGGCGCCAATGCCGGCATGGTGACGCTGGTGAAGGGCGAGGCCGGCGGACTCGCCGCCAGCAACAGCGACCTGTCCCTGCCCAGTACCGGCGCGGCGCCCCATGGACCCGTCGCCGACCACGCCAAGGGGGGCGCGGTCGCTGCAGTACCGCGCATGACCGACGCCAATGCGCGGCCCTTTCTGGCCATCTCCGCGACCGGTCACGACCACGATGCATTGGCGGCGCGATCCGGCGGCGTCAGCATCCGGCGCAGCGCCAGCGGACTGCTCGATGGCGTGTCCGCCTTCTTCGAGCGCAGCGACTTGCCTGGCGAAACCGACCGCTTCGCCGGCGCTTTCGGCAGCGCGCTCGCTTCGGGGGACTTCGACGGCGACGGCTACGGCGACCTGGTGGCCTACACCCAGGCGCTGAACGGCTGCTTCTTCAGCGGATCGAACTGCGTACTCGACGAGGGCGCGTTGTTCGTCAACTACGGCGCCGCTTCCGCGACCAACTTCCGCTACGAGGTCCTGCACCAGAACGTCGCCGGCATTGCCGGCAGCGTCGAGGAAAGCGACAGCTTCGGCGAAGACATGGCCGTCGGCGATTTCAACGACGATGGATACGACGATCTCGCCGTCGGCATCGCCTCGGAGGACGCGAACGGCCTGTTCAATGCCGGCATGGTCACGATCCTTTACGGCCATCCCGGCGGACTGGCGGCGAACGCCGCGAGCAGCGACAGCATCGACGACAGCGACTTCAACGGCCTGCTGCAGGAGGCGGGCGACGAGTTCGGCCGCGGCCTTGCGGCAGGCGACTTCAACCGCGATGGTTTCGACGATCTCGCCATCGGCGTGCCCGGCGAAACCCTGGTCAACGGCGGCCAAGCTGTCGGCAGCGTCGTCGTCGCCAACGGTTCGGCCGCAGGCATCGTGCGCGGCACCCGCACCGTGATCAACCTCGATCAATCCGGCCGCAGCCGCGCCCTCGACTTCTACGGCCGCAAGCTCGCCGTCGGCGACTTCAACAACGACAACGTCGACGATCTGGCCGTCACCCTGCCGGATCGCAAGAACGCGAGCCAGGAGATCAAGGGCGCCGTGCACATCGTCTTCAGCACCGCCGACACCGGCACCTCGATCCAGTCGATCTCGCCGCCGCAGGTCATGCCCGGACAGAGCTACACGGTGACCGTGCGCAGCCGTCGCATCGGCGTGCCGACCAGCCCATTGGGCCGCGGCAGCGTGACCGTGCAGGAAGTCGGCGGCGGCAGTTGCGTGGCGACGCTTGCGTCGACCGGCGACGGCAGTTGCACGCTCACCGCGGGCACGCTCGGCACACGCACGGTCAACGCCAGTTATCCGGGCGTGGCCGGATTCCGCGCCAGCAACGCGACACCGGCGACGGTGAGCGTGGTCGGACCCGACATCTTCAAGAACGGCTTCGAGTGAGCCGATCCGCTTCGCCGTGCCTTCGCGTCGAAGCTGCGACACTCGCCGCATGTCCTTTCGCATCCTCGTCGTCGGCGGCTACGGCAATTTCGGCGCGCGCATCAGTCGCCGCATTGCGGCCTGGCGCGATGTCGAACTGATCGTCGCCGGTCGCGACGGCGCCCGCGCCGCCGCATTCGCCGCGGAAACGACCGGTCCGGCCATCCGCCGCTGCATCGCGCTCGATCTCGATGCGGCAGACCTTGCGCACGCACTGGCGGCGCAGGCGCCGAATCTCGTCATCCACACCGCCGGGCCGTTCCAGCATCAGGACTATCGCGTCGCGCAGGCAGCGCTGGCCTGCGGCGCGCACTACGTCGATCTGGCCGATGGGCGCGAATTCGTGGCCGGATTCGCAGCCGCGATCGACGCCGCGGCACTGACAGCCGATCGCCTCGCCGTGACCGGCGCGAGTTCGGTGCCCGGCCTGTCCGCCGCCGTGCTGGATGCGCTGCGACCGGCGTTCGCACAGATCGACGCGGTCGAGATCGGCATCAGCCCCGGCAACCGCACCGAACGCGGCTACGCCACCGTCCGCGCCATCCTCGGTTACGTCGGTCGACCGTTCCGGGTCTGGCGTGGTGGCGCCTGGCGCGAGACGCGCGGCTGGTCGACGCTGCGCCGCGTGCGTTATCCGGCGCCGGTCGGTCCGCGCTGGCTGTCCGACTGCGAGGTGCCCGATCACGACCTGTTCCCGGCGCGTTACGGCATCCGCGATCGTCTCGACTTCCATGCCGGACTGGAACTGCGCAGCCTGCATGGCGGACTCTGGGTCGGCGCCGGCCTGCGTCGCATCGGACTGGTGCGCGACTGGTCGCAGCTCGCGCGGCCCCTGTTCGCCATCGCGGAACGACTCAAGCACCTGGGCAGCGACGCCGGCGCGATGCACGTCGATGTCGTCGGTCGCGATCATGACGGTCGCCGCTTGCAGCGGCGCTGGACTCTGGTCGCCCGCGACGGCAGCGGCCCGGAGATTCCCTGCACCGCGGCGGTGCTGATCGCCGACCGATTGCGTCGCGGTCAATTCGCGCAACGCGGCGCCCGGCCTTGCCTCGATTTGTTCACGCTCGACGATTTCATGGCCGAACTCGCGGCCTGGCCGATCGACGCGAGTTGCGACCCATGCGTCGACTGACCGCTACAGGTCGAGCCAGCCCTCGTAGCGCACGATCAGGCCGATGATCGGCAGCGCCGCGGCGACATCGAAGCGGTAACGACCGTCTCGCTCCGATTCGCGTGCCGAGATGCCATCAAGCAACATCCGCGGCAGGGGGATGCGCAGCACGTCGATGCCGAGTGGCTCCCAGACGATGCCTTCGGCGTCGCCGCGCAAGCGAAAGCGAATGCGCACCGGGCCGAGTTGTTCGTGCAGTTCGCCATTCACCGCACGCAGCCGGGAACGGAAGGTCGAAGCGCCGAACACGCGCGTCCACACGGCCACACCCGCGGCCGGCGACGCGAACCGCACGCGGACCGATACTTCGCCATCGGCACGCGGCAGACCGGCCACGAAGGCGCATAGTCGTGCCGGCAGACCGCGCGCGGACTGCGCCTGGGCACGACCGCGCAGTTCGACCGGCATCGGCAACGCATGCAGTTGCCGCACCCGCGGCGGCAACGCCGCCGCCTGCGGGCCGAGCAGATCCAGGAACAACGACGTGTGCGGGGGCGTAGGCGCGTCCATGCGGCCAGTGTCGCATTACTTCGCGATGCCGCGATCCGCCGGCATCGCGCCGCCATCCAGATGCGCAATCAAGGCGTCCATGGCCGCATGCGCCTGCGGCAGCAAGGGCGTCATGCCGGCAAGCTTGGGCAGGGCGACGAAGGCATCGAAGTGCTGGGCGTTCGCGACGTCCCACAAGGCGATGCGGGCGCCGTTGGCGCGCGCAGCGGCGACATAGGGCCGAGAACTGAACTCGAGCGGGATGATGCTGTCGCGATCGCCATGCACGATGACGGTGGGCACGACGGTCGTTGCGCTCGCGCGGGTTGCGGCGATGGACGCGCGCACCTGTTGCGCAAC
>JBGASK010000046.1:0-21234 GCA_044229785.1 Ahniellaceae bacterium | reverse complement strand
CTCGGCGCGATGCAGGTGACGCACGAAGGCGACCTCGCGAACTGGATGGTGCCGGGCAAGATGGTCAAGGGCATGGGCGGCGCGATGGATCTGGTTGCCGGCGTCAAGCGCGTCGTCGTGCTGATGGAGCACACCGCGAAGGGCGGCGAACACAAGATCGTGCCGAAATGCACGTTGCCGCTGACCGGCGTCGGCGTGGTCAATCGCATCATCACCGAACTCGCGGTAATGGACGTGACCCCCGCGGGCCTGAAGCTGGTCGAAGCCGCACCCGGCGTCGGCGCCGACGAACTGCGCGAGAAGACCGGCGTGCCGCTGCTCTCCGCGTGAATCCGGCGCGCCCGAACGACACGTCGCTGTACGGCGATGCCGCGCTGATTCGTGCGGTCGGCTTCTTCGCGCTGACCGCCGCCGTCATCAACGTGATCGTCGGCGGCGGCATCTTCCGCCTGCCGGCCTCGCTCGGCGCCAATCTCGGGGCATCTGCCCCCCTGGCGTTCCTGCTCGGCGCGGCGGCCATCCTGCCGATCGCGCTCTGCTTCGCCGCCGCCGGCAGTCGCGTCGCCAGCAGCGGCGGTCCCTACAGTTACGTCGACGCGGCGTTCGGACCGCTGCCCGGATTCGTCGCCGGCGCCTTGATGTGGATCTGCAACATCGCTTCCAGCGCCGGTGTCGCCGCCGCACTCGCCGACCAGGCCGGCCAGGCCTGGCCGCTGCTGCAGGGCACCGGCGCACGCAGCGCATTCCTGATCGCGGTCTACCTGCTGCTGATCGCGCTCAACGCCCATGGCGTGCAGTTGGGCGCGCGCGCCATCGTCACCCTGGCCACGCTCAAGCTCGCACCGCTGTTCCTGCTGGCCGGCGTCGGCCTGTGTGTCGTCGATCACGGCCGGATCGCGTGGACGACCTGGCCGTCGTGGGACGCGCTCGGCGTCTCGATGGTGATGGTGATGTTCGCCTATTCGGGCGCCGAGACGGCGCTGATCCCCGGCGGCGAAGTGCGCGACCCGGCCCGCGACGTGCCGCGCGCCACGCTCGCGGCCACCGCGCTGGTGATCCTGCTGTACGTGTCGATCCAGGTCGTCGCCCAAGGTCTGCTCGGACCCGCGTTGCCGGCCAGCACCGCGCCGCTGGCCGATGCCGCGGGCGCGATCTGGGCGCCGGGCCGCACCCTGCTGCTGATCACCGCGGGCGTGTCCATGCTCGGTTTCCTGATGGGCAATCTGCTCGGCACCTCGCGCGTCGTCTTTGCGCTCGGCCGCGACGGCGTGCTGCCGCGTGCGCTCGGTCGCGTCAGCGCGACGCATCGCGTGCCCTTCGCCGCCGTGCTCGTGCATGGCGGCCTCGCCTGCGTGCTCGCGCTCGCCGGCAACTTCGAATTCCTGGTGATCGTCTCGGCCGGCGCGAACTGCATCGTCTACGTCGGCGTCAGCGCCGCCGCGTGGCAGTTGCAGCGCAGCGGCCGCGCCGAACGCGGCACGCCGTTCCGTCTGCCTGGCGGCGCGCTGATTCCGGCGCTGGCCGTGCTTGCGATGATTGCCATCCTCGCCACGCTGCGCCGCGCCGAATGGGCCGCCATCGGCGTCTCGCTGGGTTTGCTGGTGGCGATCCACCTGCTGCAGCGCAGGTTCGGCGGACCGACGACTCAGCGCGATTCGAGGTAACGCGCGCGCTTCTTCGCCGTGACCCGATCGAGGTCGACGAAGATCAGGCCGTCGACGGCATGCGCGAAATCCGGGTCGGTGCCGAAGGCAAGGAAACGCGCGCCGCCCGGTTCGCACAGTTCGGTGTACTGCTTGTACAGCGTCGGAATGCGTGCGCCGAGTGCGGCCAGGTTGTCGCGCAGCACCCGCATCGCGGCGTCGGCGTCGAGGTCGTCGAACAGCGCCGACACCGCATCGACGGCGAACGGCCTATGCGACTGCGCGAGCGAACGCGTCTCGCCGTGAAATCGCTGGTAGTAGGCGACGAGCAGGGCACGCGCCGTCGCCGACAGTTCCGCGCTGATCGAGACCGGACCGAACAGGCGGCGCACCTCCGGATGCGCGCGCAGATAGGCGCCGATGCCGAGCCAGAGGTAATCGAGGCTGCGCGAGCCCCAGTATTTCGGCTGCACGAAACTGCGCCCGAGTTCCATCGCGCCATCGAGTTGCGCGACCAGTTCGGTCGAGAAGTCGAACAGGCTCGCCGTGTACAGGCCCGACAGGCCGTGCTGCGCAAGGATCGGTGCGCAACGGCCGACACGATAGGCGCCCGCGACCTCGAGGCGCGCCTCGTCCCAGAGCACGAGCTGGTCGTAGTGTGCGTCGTAGCGGTCGAGATCGAGGCGCTTGCCGCTGCCCTCGCCCACCGCGCGGAAGCTGAATTCGCGCAGCCGCGCGATCTCGCGCATCAGCGGACGGTCGGCATCGAGCCGGCCGGCGCAAATGCGCTTGCCGTCCGGCGTGCGCCCGAGTTCCTGCAAGGTGCGCAGGTCGGCGAGCTGATCGCGCAGTTTCGGCGCATGCAGGATCGGCGTCGGTCGCGGCGGCAACACGTCGCGCCCTTTCGCCAGCGCAACCACCGCGCGCTCGACCAGGGCGATGCGTTCGCTCGAGCGCTCGGCACAGGCTCGCAATTGCAGCGGCTGGATCGGCGCCGCGATACGCACTTCGACGCGCCGACCGCGTCGGGTGTACATCTCGCGCGGCAGCATCGCCGTGCCGAGCAGCGGCGCGATGCGCGACAGACCGTAGAACAACATCGAATTCTTCCCGGACAGATACACCGGCACGATCGGCGCATGCTGCCGCTCGGCGAACTTCAGGAAGCCTCGGCGCCAGCGTGCATCGCGCACGCCGCGCCAGCCGAGGCGCGAGACCGCGCCAGCCGGAAACACGATCAGCGCTTCTTCGTTCGCCAGCGCCCGTTCCGCTGCGCAGACCGATTCGAGCGACGGCTTGCCGCCGAGGATGCGCAACGGCAACAACAGATCCGACAACGGCGCCAGCGACATCAGCAGGTCGTTCGCGAGGATCTTCACGTCGCGGCGCACGCTGCCGACACAATGCAGCAGCGCGAGGGCGTCGATCGCGCCGAGCGGGTGGTTGGCGACGATCACGCAGCGCCCGGACTCGGGAATGCGCTCGCGTTCGACGTGATCGACGAGACAGCGTGCATCGAGATGGTCGAGCGCGGCCTCGACGAAGCCGAAGCCGCGCAAATGTCCGTTGCGGCCGAGGAAGGCATTGATCTCGTCAAGCCGAGACCAGCGCGACAGCGCCCCGACCAGCGGCCGCGACACGCGCGCCCGATGGCCTTCGAACCAGCGCGGGAAACGCGTCGCCAGCGTCCGTTCGAGATCGATCATGCCTGCTCCGCGGTGGTCGTCCGGCGCGCAGGCTAGGCGGCGGTCGCGTCACGACCGTTGCGGCCGCATGCGAACGCGATGACAGACGCGCTTCAGTTCCGTGTCACCGCCGGCAACCGGCGCTGAACAGGGCCGGCGCGAACCGCTAAAATGCTGCACCCGGCCGGCGATGCCGCTATAGTGCGCGGCCGTTTTTCATCCCTCCATCCGAATCAAAGGATATTTGCCGAGATGAGCAGCTACCTCTTCACCTCCGAATCCGTTTCCGAAGGCCACCCGGACAAGATCGCCGACCAGATCTCCGACGCCGTTCTCGACGCCATCCTGGCGCAGGACAAGCGCGCCCGCGTCGCCTGCGAAACGATGGTGAAGACCGGTGCCGCGATCGTCGCCGGCGAAGTCACGACGTCGGCCTGGGTCGACATCGAGGCACTGGCGCGCAAGGTCATCAACGACATCGGCTACAACAATTCCGACGTCGGCTTCGACGGCCACACCTGCGCCATCATCAACATGCTCGGCAAGCAGTCGCCGGACATCAATCAGGGCGTCGACCGCAAGAAGCCGGAAGAACAGGGCGCGGGCGACCAGGGACTGATGTTCGGTTATGCCTGCAACGAAGCCCCGGAATACATGCCGGCGCCGATCTACTACTCGCACCGCCTGGTCGAGCAGCAGGCCAAGGTGCGCAAGAAGAAGAACTCGCCGCTGCCGTGGCTGCGCCCGGACGCGAAGTCGCAGGTCACGCTGCGTTATGACGGCAACAAGATCGCCGGCATCGACGCCATCGTGCTGTCGACCCAGCACGACGACGGCGTGAAGCAGAAGCATCTCGTCGAAGGCGTGATGGAAGAGATCATCAAGCCGGTGCTGCCGAGCAAGCTGATCGACAAGAAGACCAAGTTCCACATCAACCCGACCGGCAAGTTCGTGATCGGCGGCCCCGTCGGCGACTGCGGCCTGACCGGCCGCAAGATCATCGTCGACAGCTACGGCGGCATGGCCCGTCACGGCGGCGGCGCGTTCTCGGGCAAGGACCCGTCCAAGGTCGACCGTTCGGCTGCCTACGCCGCCCGCTACGTGGCGAAGAACATCGTCGCCGCCGGCCTGGCCGACAAGTGCGAAGTCCAGGTCAGCTACGCCATCGGCGTGGCCGAACCGACCTCGATTTCGGTCACCACCTTCGGCACCGGCAAGATCGGCGACGACAAGATCGAGAAGCTGATCCGCGCGCACTTCGACCTGCGCCCGTACGGCATCATCCAGATGCTCGACCTGATCCACCCGGTCTACCAGCCGACCGCGAGCTACGGCCACTTCGGCCGCAAGCCCTACGAACTGGCCTACGCGAACAAGGACGGCAAGCAGGTCAAGGCCACCGCGTTCTCGTGGGAAAAGACCGACCGCGCCGAAGCCCTGCGCAAGGCCGCCGGCCTCAAGGGCTGATGTGGGAGCGGGCTCCGTCCCGCGACTCCCTCCAACAAACGGCCCGCGCAAGCGGGCCGTTTGCGTTTGGCGCTCAGGTCTCCGCAAACCGCCGCAACAGGTTGGCGTGGGTGCGGTTGATGCGTTCGAACGTCGCGCTGCGGCCTTCACGGGCGAACACTTCGTCGCGGGCCTGGGCGAGGTCCCGGAGCATGGCGCGGACGGATGCGTCGCGGACGAAGCTCTGGATCCACGCGACCACGACCAGGCGTTCGCCGCGCGTGACCGGTCGCACCTGGTGCGGGTCGCCGGTGTCGTAGGCGATGAGGTCGCCGGCGGCGAGCTTGACGGCAACGCTGCCGACGCCGGTCTGCAGTTCCAGTTCGCCGCCGTCGTAGTCGGCCGGGTCGGACAGGAACAGCGTCAACGACAGATCGCTGCGAAAGACCTGCTGCTCCCCCATCAGCGGCGCGTCGACGTGCAGGCCATAGGCCATGCCGGGGCGATACCGGGCCAGCATCAACCCGTGCAATCGGTTCGGGCTGGTCGCATCGCGAAACGAGGCGTTCTGCTTCAGCGCCGACAGCACCAGCGCGGTGATCTCCGCCAACGCCGGATCGTCCGCCGCGATCTGTTCGTTGTGCTTGATGTCGTGCAACTGCGTGCCGGCGGTCGCACGGCCATCGACGAAACGCGCGGCCGACGCGAGTTCGCGCAGACGCGCCACGGCGGCCGGATCGAGCCATTGCGCGAGATGCAGCAGCATCGCTATTCGAAGCCGTCCTTGAAGATGTCCTTGCACGGCGTGACCAGTTCGCTGCGGCTCGCGCCGTAGACATCGTGATTGTTGGTATCGGTGCCCGCCTGCGACGGCGCGCTGTTGCCGCTGAAGGCGACGCTGCAGCCGGTGACGATGGGCAATACCTCCGGCATGCCCTGGCGACTGGCGCCGACAATGGCGTTGTGCGCGGTCGCTGCGGCGTCGTCGATCGCGAAGATCGCGCCGCCGAGCCGCGCCGTCGCCGCATTGCCGGACACGCTGTTCGACGTGAACAGGCTGTTGGTGATCGTGACCACGCCCGAGCGCACGAACAGACCGCCGCCGAAGGTCGCACCTGCACCGCCCGTGGTGGCCGTTGCGGCCGACGCACCGAAGCCGGACGCGCCATTCGCCGGCAAGATGCCGAGTTCCGCATAACCCCTGGCGCCGCCGCCGGCACCGAATCCGCCGGCCCCGCCATCACCCGCGTTGCCGAAATCCGAACTGCCCCCGCGCCCGCCGCCGCCGCCGAATCCGCCGTCGCCGCCCATGCCTGCGAACGCCGACAAGCCGGCGCTGCTGCTGGTCGCGCCGCCACCACCGCCGCCGCCGCCGAAGCCGCCCTTGGCGCCGTGTTGCCCGCCTTGATTGCTGGTCAACGACGCGCCGCCACCGCCACCGCCGCCGAAGCCTCCGGCCGTCGGGGGAGTTGCGACGATGCCCCCGGTGCCGCCATTGCCGCCATTCGGCGCGCCCCCGGAACCACCGGGCAGGGCATTCGACGTCGACGCATTGGCGCCGCCACCGCCGCCGGAACCGACCGTGGCCGAATCCGGCGCGGTCGCACCGGCATTCGCGCCGGCGCCGTGCAAACCGCCGCCGCCGGCGCTGGCATTGCCCACGACCAGCGTGGTCGCCGCGCCGCCGACAGCCTGCGCGCTGACGAGACTGATCCGATCCAGTCGCACGTCGCCGTCGTAAACGAAGATCGCGCCGCCCATGCCCGGCGCACTGCCGGCACCTGGACCACCCTGGCCACCGGTGAAATTGCAGAACTGGATCGCGAATCGCTCCAGCGTCACCGACGGCGCGGACAAGGGGTCGCCGATGAAGAAGGGTTGTCCGCCGCCTTCGCAGCCAATCGCGCTGGTGCCGAGCGCGTGACCGCGGATGGTCAGGTCGCCGATGATCGGCGGCGGACCTGCGCCCGCACCCGACAAGGTCGGATAGTGCGCCGTTTGCGGAAGCAGGATCACGTCGGCACCCGAACCGGCGGTGCAGGCACCGACAGCGCTGTCGCTGTTGGCCGAATGGATGGCGTCGACCAGGTCGCAGCCATTCAAGGTGTTGTCCACCTGGATCGTGGCGGCCTGTGCGGCATTCAGGCCGGACAGCGCCAGGGCGACCGCCAGGCTCAGGCGCGCAGGGCGGAACGGCAAGACGTGCATGTGGACTCCCCCGCAAATCGCGCGAGTGTAGCCGCGCCTTCCTGCCGCCGCGATGCCGCTGCGTGCGATCATGCGCACATGAATGCCTTTTCCGCGCTGAATCTGAGCGAGCCCCTGATCAAGGGACTCGCGGCCATCAACTATCACGACATGACGCCGATCCAGGCCGCGGCCCTGCCGCTGGTACTGGCCGGGCACGATGTCATCGCGCAGGCGCAGACCGGCAGCGGCAAGACCGCCGCGTTCGCACTCGGCCTCCTGCAGAGGCTCGATGTCGGCGCCGTGCAATTGCAGGGACTGGTGCTCTGCCCCACGCGCGAACTCGCCGACCAGGTCAGCAAGGAAATCCGCCGCCTCGCGCGGCCGCTGCCGAACGTGAAGGTGCTGACCCTGTGCGGCGGCGTTTCGCTGCGTCCGCACCTGGCGTCGCTGGCGCATGCGCCGCACCTCGTCGTCGGCACGCCCGGACGCATCCTCGAACTGCTGCGCAAGCAGGCGCTGTCGCTGAAGGCGCTGCAGATGCTGGTGCTGGACGAAGCCGACCGCATGCTCGACATGGGTTTCGCGGCCGACATCGAAGCCATCCTGAAGGCGGCGCCGAAGCAGCGCCAGACGCTGATGTTCTCGGCCACCTTTCCGGACAGCGCACGCGCCATCGCCGAACGCCACCTGCGCGATCCGGAGACGATCACGATCGCCAACGGCGACACCGGTCCGGACATCGAACAACGGGTCCATGAAGTCGCCGACGGCGGGCGCAAGCTCGATGCTCTGGTCGACCTGCTCGTCACCGAACGCCCCGCCTCGGCCATCATCTTCTGCAATACCCGCGCCGATACCCGCGATGTCGCGGAGGCCCTGGATCGCTGCGGATTTTCGGTGCTGGCCTTGCATGGCGATCTCGACCAGCGCGAACGCGACGAGATGCTGGTGCGCTTCGCCAACCACAGCTGCACCTTGCTGGTCGCGACCGATGTCGCCGCACGCGGGCTCGACATCAAGGAACTGCCGCTGGTCGTGAACTACGACGTCGCCAGCGATGCCGACGCGCACATCCATCGCATCGGCCGCACCGGCCGGGCCGGCGCACGCGGGCTGGCGTTGACGCTGGCGACGCCGCGCGACGCCACACGCCTGGCGGCCATCGCGGAACGACCGGGACAGTCGCTGCAACGCATGCCCCTGCCGCGCGTGAACGGCAAGCCGCGGCCCTTGCTGAGCACGCACCTGACCCTGGCCGTCGACGGCGGTCGCGCCGACAAGCTGCGCCCGGGCGATCTGCTCGGCGCCTTGACCGGCGACGCCGGCCTGCCCGGCGACGTGGTCGGCAAGATCGACATCTTCCCGACCCGCAGCTACGTCGCCATCCAGCGCAGCCACGCCGACGCCGCCCTGCACCGGCTTCGCGACGGCAAGATCAAGGGCCGCAGCTTCCGCGTGCGCCGCATCGGGCATTGACGGCGTTGTCGCGGCAATGACCGATGACACGGGCCGACGACCGCCAGACGGCTAAGCTCGACGCGTCTTCCGGAGACCGGTCATGCAACGAACCCTTGCGCTGTTGTTCGCCTGCGTGGCGGCTTGTGCGGCCCAGGCCGAGGTCGTCGTCCTTGATATCGACCGCGCCGGCGCGGGTGCGGTCGCCGCGCTGAAACAGTCGCCCGGCGTCCGCGCCTGGGCGGAACTTGGCGACGCGCTGGTCGTCGATGCCGACATGGGCGTGGTCGAAGCCCAAGGACGACCGCTGTTGGCCACACTGCCGGTCGACCGCATCGATGCGCTCGCTTCGCGTGTGCTCGTGCATTGCAACGGCAGCGAAGCCGGACACGGGAAACATGCCGGCGACGAGGTGTTGTTCGAACGTGCCCACTGGCAACTGGTGTCGGCCCTGGCCAAGCGCGCGGGCGACGAACGTCTCTATCCGGGGCGAGTCGTCGCCTATCAGCAGGCGAACCGGCCGGCGAAAGCGCTCGCGGCCGATCCGGCCATCGCGGCGTTGATCGCGCGGCTGCGCATCGGCGAATGGCGCGACAGCATCCAGTCGCTGACCAGTTACAACCGTCAGTCCGAATCCGGCTTCAATGGCGCCGCCAACTGGCTGCAGTCGCAGTTCGAAGCGCTCGGCCTGGAAGCCTCGCGGCAGGCGTTCATGGTGCCGCCGTCGGTGCCGTCGAGCGGCCGCAGCTTCAACGTGCTCGGCCTGCAGCGCGGACGCGGCCAGGGCACGCTCGTGGTTGGCGCGCACCTCGATGCGCGCAACCAGGCCTGGAGCGACCTGCAACCCTCGCCCGGTGCCGAAGACAATGCCTCCGGATGCGCCGCCGTGCTGGAAACCGCTCGCGTCCTGCGCGACTACCGTTTCGACGCCGACATTCTGTACATCTGCTACGGCCTCGAAGAACGCGGCCTGTATGGCGGACGTGCGCATGCCGCGGCGCAGACGCCGTCGCAGATCCTCGGCGTGATCAACATGGACATGATCGCCTACGAGGGCGATGGCCGGCTCGATGTTTCGCTGCAGGCGACCGCGCCCGGTTTCGGCCTGCAGCAAAGGCTCGCCGACAACGCCGCGCGCTACACCGCGCTCGAGGTCGAAGTCGCGCAACAGACCTGCTGCTCCGACCACCAGCCCTACCTCGACCTCGGCATGCCGGCGGTGCTGCTGATCGAGAACGACTATCGCGTCTATCCGCAGTACCACACCGTCAACGACACGCCCGACCGGATCAGCGACGCGATGGCGCACGAGATCCTGAAGATGGCGGTCGCCACCGCCGCGGAGGTCGCGAAGCTGCGCAACGGCAGCCGCTACAGCGGCTACTGGTTCGATCCGGCGCAATCCGGCCACGGATTCCAGATCGAAGTGCAGGACAGCGGCCAGGTCTTCCTGACCTGGTACACCTTCGCCGCCAACGGCGAACGCCTGTGGGTCATCGCCAGCGGCGCGATGAACGGCAGCAGCGCCATCTTGAACGCCCGCGAAGTCGTCGGCGGCGCCTTTCCGCCGGCCTTCGATCCCGCCCGAGTGCAGGTTCTTCCCTGGGGCAGTTTCGAACTCGCGTTCAACGCCTGCGACGGCATCCGCATCCGCTGGCTGCCCGACAGCCGCACCGGCCTGCCCGCCGGCGAAATGAACGCCGTGCGTTCCAGCGACCCGCTTGGCGGCGGTTGCGACGACGATTAGCGGAGCATCGGCAACAGGGACAGGAATTCGGCTGCCGGCTGCGGGCGACCGAACAGGAAACCCTGGGCGAGATCGCAGCCCATGTCGCGCAGGCGGGCCAGCGTGGCTTCGTCTTCGACACCTTCGGCGACGGCGACGAGATCGAGATGGTGGGCGAGATCGATCATCGAATGCACCAGCCGCGCCGAACGCGCGTTGCCGCCGATGTCGAGCACGAATTCCTGGTCGATCTTCAGTTCGGTGGCGGGAAACCGCTTGAGATAGGCGAAGGACGAATAACCGATGCCGAAATCGTCGATCGAGATGCCGAAACCGTGGTCGCGCAACTGACCGAGCACAATGGCGCTGAGACTCGGATCCTCCATGACCGAACTCTCGGTCACCTCGAGCACGATGTCGGTGGCCGGCACGTCCCAGATCGCGACGGCGTTCCGGAACTGCTCGACCAGGCCGGGCTCGTGAAAGACGCGCGGACTCAGGTTGATCGCGAAGCGCAGGCGCTGTCCGCGGGCGCGCGCTGCGGCCGCATGGCGCAGGGTGGTGTTGACGCTCCAGCGCGTCAGCGATTCGATCAGGCCGGTCTGTTCCGCGAGCAGCACGAAGTCGGTCGGGCTGATCGCGCCATGCACGTCGCTGTGCCAGCGCGCCAGCGATTCGGCGCCGATCACGCGACCGGACCCGATGTCCCAGAGCGGCTGCAGGAAGACTTCCAGCCGATTGTTGATGATGGCCTCGCGCAAGTCGACATACGGCGGCTCGACGCGCACGCTGTCCGGCTGGAACAGCTGATACCGGTCGCGCGACGTCAGCGCCTGCGCGAACGCCTGCTCGGCGGCGCGACACAGGGGCTCCGCAGCATCGCCATGCTCAGGGAACATCGCGATGCCGATGGTCGGCAACGCCTGCTGCAAGCGGTCGCCGACCAGCAAGGGCTCGCGAAAGGCGCGCACCAGCCGGTTCGCCGCCAGCAAGGCATGGCCGCTGTCGCGCAGGTTCGGCAGGATCAGCGCGAAGGTGTTGTCGCCGACCGGCAGGATGCGGTCCTGGGGACGCAGCGCGCCGCGGATGCGCGAACGTGCGGCCATGCTCAGGAAGTCGCCGAACAGCTGATGCTCCTCGCGGTGCCGTTGCACCCGCAACAGCTGGAACGCGAAGTGCTCGCGTGCTTCGACGGCACGCAGCCGTTCGGCATCGAGTTCGCTCAGCACGTCGGAACGATTCAGCATCCCGGTGCCGTCCGCATCAGCCCAGGTACAACTCGGTCGGGTCGAGCCCGAAAGCGCCCGGCTCCAGCGTCGCGATGATCTCGCGCACCGGAACGTCGCCCTCGGCCTGCGTCATCAGGTCGAGTTCGACGAAGTTTTCGCGCAGGATCTTGTCCGCGGTCATCAGCAGCATCACCCGCGGCCGCAAGCGACGCGCGTGGTTCTGGGCCATCACGATGGCGACTTCGCCGCTCGACAACTGCACCAGCGAACCGGTCGGATAGACGCTCAGGCACTGCATCAACTGCTCGATCACCTCCCGCTGGAACAACTGGTCGCCGTGGCGATACAGCTGCTGCAACGCATGATGCGCGGACGCGGCCTTGCGGAACACGCGCGTGCTGGTCATGGCGTCGTAGGAATCGATCAGCCCGGCCATGCGCCCGAACAGGGGAATCTGGTTGCGCATCAGCCTGTCCGGATAGCCGGAGCCATCATGGCGTTCGTGGTGGGTCAACACCATCTCGCGCACGTCGGCGTGGTGGATGCCGGCCTCCTCGATGATGCGCAGGCTGTTCTCGACATGCTTGCGCACCGCCTCGGTTTCCTCCGCCGTCAGAGCATCGGGTTTCGACAGCAAGGTTCCGTCGATCTCGGTCTTGCCGACATCCATCAGCAGCCCGCCCGTCGCCAGGTTGACCAGGACGTCTTCGGTGAACCCCATGTGCCGGCCAAAGGCAGCGGCCAGCAGACTGCAATGGATGGCGTGGCTGTATTCGTAGGCATCGCGCTTGCGCAGCGCCGTGACCCAGAAATACGCATCGGCATTGCGCAGCACCGACTTGACCACCGGCACCACGGCGTTGCGCACGTCGTCGACGCTGACCTTGCGCCCCGACTTCACGTCGTCGAGGATCTTGGCCGCAAGTTGCGACGCCTGCGCATGCGCCTCGCGCGCACGCGGCAATTCCTCGTGCACGGTGGCGGTATCGACATGCTTGACCACGGTGCGCTGCTGCTCGTGCTGGCGCGGATGCGCCATGTAGGCACGGATCGGCGTCTGGCTGCGCTGCATGTCGACAAAGACGTGATCGCAATGCTGGCGCAACACTTCGATCTGCTTCGGGGTCTGAACCATGAACCCTTCCAGCGGAAACGGCAGCCCGAGCCACGGGCGATCCAGCCGATGCACGAACATGTCCGGCTTCAGATGATCGACATGCACCTGGCGTTCTTCGAGTTCCATGCGCCGCCCTGCCTCAGGGTCCGCTGGCCTGTGGTCGATCCGGCGCGGCTACCCTCGCTGCCGGACGGTTCCAGCATGCCACGATCGCCGTGAAGATGCGCGCTGTCGAATTGAACAGGCGCCGGGGCCGCCCTGACTGAACCGGCGATTCACGCGGCGCCGATGATTCGCCGCTAGAATGCGCGTCGCATTTCCCGTCGAGGGGCGCTGCAAGACCGGCCGCATGGCCCGGGATCAGGCTCGACGGATGACTGTCCAACGGCGCCCGCTCATACAATGGAGTCCAAAGCCGATGAACGCTGTCGTTCAAACCCTGCCATTTTCCGATTTCAAGGTCCGTGACATGGGCCTGGCCGACTGGGGCCGCAAGGAAATCGAGATCGCCGAGCACGAGATGCCGGGCCTGATGTCGATCCGCAAGAAGTACGCCGCGTCGAAGCCGCTCAAGGGCGTGCGCGTGACCGGTTCGCTGCACATGACCATCCAGACCGCGGTGCTGATCGAGACCCTGGTCGACCTCGGCGCCTCGGTGCGCTGGGCCAGCTGCAACATCTTCTCGACCCAGGACCACGCCGCCGCAGCCATCGCCGCCGCCCAGGTGCCGGTATTCGCGTGGAAGGGCGAGACGCTGGAGGAATACTGGGACTGCACGCTCGACGCCGTCACCCACCCGGGCCTGGCCGGCCCGGAGCTGGTCGTCGACGACGGTGGCGACGTCACCCTGCTGATCCACAAGGGGTATGAACTCGAACAGGGTTCGGACTGGGTCGACACGGCGAGCGGTTCGCACGAAGAACAGATCATCAAGAACCTGCTGAAGCGCGTCGCCAAGGAACGCCCGGGCTTCTGGACCAAGGTCGTCAAGGACTGGAAGGGCGTCTCCGAAGAAACCACCACCGGCGTGCATCGTCTGTACCAGATGCTGGAACAGGGCAAGCTGCTGGTGCCGGCGATCAACGTCAACGACTCGGTCACGAAGTCGAAGTTCGACAACCTGTACGGCTGCCGCGAATCGCTGGCCGACGGCCTGAAGCGCGCGATGGACGTGATGCTCGCCGGCAAGGTCGCGGTCGTCTGCGGCTACGGCGATGTCGGCAAGGGTTCGGCGCACTCGCTGCGCGCTTATGGCGCCCGTGTCGTGGTCACCGAGATCGATCCGATCAACGCACTGCAGGCCTCGATGGAAGGCTTCGAGGTCAACACCGTCGAATCGACGCTCGGCCGCGGCGACATCTACGTCACCACCACCGGCAACAAGGACGTGCTGACGCTGGAACACATGCAGGCCATGAAGGACCAGGCCATCGTCTGCAACATCGGCCACTTCGACAACGAGATCCAGGTCGACAAGCTCAACGCTTCGGGCGCGGTCAAGACCAACATCAAGCCGCAGGTCGACAAGTACACGTTCAAGAACGGCAACTCGATCTTCCTGCTCGCCGAAGGCCGCCTCGTCAATCTCGGCTGCGCCACCGGCCACCCGAGCTTCGTGATGTCGAACTCGTTCTCGAACCAGACGCTCGCACAGATCGACCTGTGGGCGAACAAGGACAAGTACGAAGCCAAGGTCTACATCCTGCCGAAGAAGCTCGACGAGGAAGTCGCTCGTCTGCATCTCGAAAAGATCGGCGTCAAGCTGACCGTGCTCACCGACGACCAGGCGGCCTATCTCGGCGTCGACAAGGCCGGCCCGTACAAGCCGGACCATTACCGCTATTGATCGACCGCTTCATCGCCGCACCGGAAACGCCGCGCCGCAAGCGCGGCGTTTTCGTTTGCGCACTGCCGCGTGCCGCTATTCCCCGGCAGGCAACCTGCGGAAATGGCGCTCGACCGCCAGGCGCCCGATCCGGTCGCCGGCGTCGCGACCGGCGTTGATCGAGAAGCGGTAGTGCACGCCGCCATACAGTCGGGCATGGCCGACTTCATCGACGAACTCCTGCGGCGTGTCGAAACGATGCAGCATCGAATCTTCGTCCACGAGCAGGATCGGTGGCGCGGCCGGTCCGAACTCTTCGGCAATGACCGCGCCAAGTGCAGCAGCCGACATGCAATGGCCGCAGGGATACTCGGGGTGCGGCGGGGTGGCATCCAGGAGCGGTCGCCAGTTCGCGTCGGGCGAGGTGGCCTCGTTGCCATCGCGGTCGGCAAGGCGAATCGCGGTGATCGGACGCCAGAACATGTAGGCGTATTTGCCATCCATCATCGCGACGTACGAATCCGACCAGGCCATTTCCGCCAGGGCCATGAAGCGCGCGTCGTCGACGACATCGCGTCCCGGCCGATCGAGCAACTGCGGCAACACGTCACGCACATCGCGCGCCCAGAACTTGCCGATGTCGGTCTGCACCGGCGTCCTGTCGGTGGATTTCTTGCCGCCGAGGCGCTTGATCTCGTTGAAATCCTCAGCCCAGGTGGTGCTGTCGAGGGTCGGCGGCGGCGGCGGTCGCAACTCGTCCGGGACCTTCAGGACCCAGGGGCGGACGCGCGCCGTATTCACGCCCACGCGCGGCACGGTGGGCGCGTAGGTGCCGGGACTGCTCGGCTCGAACAACGGATCGAGCCGCTCCGCACCGGCGTCCTTGCGCGAGGCCAGCACGGCGGCCGCGGCACTGCGACCGACCTCGGCGCCGCCGTCGCGCGAGGCTTTCGACGCGACCGCATCCGCCGTTTTCTTCAACGCGCCGTCGAACACCTCCGCCTGATCCGGGCACAAAGCGACCAGCACGTCGTGCGCGGCAGTGGCAGCGGCCACAGTCATGTCGCTGCCGGGTATCGCCTTCAAGCCTGCGCTGTACGGCTGATAACGGCCGGCGATGGCATTGACCGCGTCGAACATCGCCACATGCACGGCAGCGCCCCGATCCAGCCAGCCGCCGTCGGCTTCGCACTTCTCGATGTGCTGGTGCCAATCGAGCACCACGCTCTCGATCACCCCGGCGTCCGCGCCGGGCGCCCACATCACGCCGAGCGCGCTGCCCATCCCCAACCACCATCGTGCCGAACCTGCCATGGTGCCCCTCCCGATTGACCGACAAGACGTGCAATCGACGGTATCACGACGCGATTCTGTTCCCGCCGGTACTCGGCTATCGTTCGCGGCGCATCCCGGGGAGATGCGATGTCCGCACCGTCGTCGTTTGCCGCACTCGCGCGCGCCATGCACCATGGGCGTCATCGCGAGGCCTTGGCCCTGATCGACGCGCTGCTCGCGCACATGCCGGATTCGGCGGGCCTGCAACGACAACGGGCTGCCTGTGCCGAAGCGATTGCGCTGGAGGAGGCCGCGTCGGTACGGCCGCCGGAACTGGTGCGGGTCGACGCCAGCCTGTTCTCGTTCGACCAGCAGCGCGACTGCAACGCACCGGCGGCCGAACTGCGCTCGCTCGGCTTCGCGCCGTTGCTGGATGCCGCCTCGCCGGCCTTTTCGCGACGCGGCCTGGCCCCGATCCTGATCCGGTTCTACGGCGACGCGTCCTGCGACAATCTGGCGATCCGCTTTTCGGCCGTGCTGCAGCAGCGCCCGGCGCAACTGCTCGCCTGCGCCTCGGTCTTTTCCGACGGTCATGTCTTGATCGCGCAACGCGACGGCGACTGGCCGGTGCCGAGCGGCGTCGGCGTCGGCGTGACCCGACTGTCGCCGCGGGCCAGCCTGGTCGAGCTGGTCACCCGCCACGCCGGGCACTGCGCCACGCACTTGCGCAACAACCCGGGGCTGACATGCCGGCCGCTGCGCACCCTGGCCGATTGCGACCGCGTCTGGCAGGCCATGACCCCGGACTGAACCCGCCGGCACCCGAAATCCTTCCGTTGGTCGGCTGCAGGCTCTTGTTTTGACAGTGCTTTCCGCTAGGTTTGCGGCATTCGTCACAATTCGATACCGCGATGAGCCTGCATCCCGATTTCACTCGTTTCTCCGTCGCATTCAAGCAGGCGCGTCATCAGGACGCCCTCGACTTGATCGATGCCCTGATCGCCGCCCATCCGCAGGCGGCGGCCCTGCATTGGCACCGTGCCAACTGTCTGGAAAAACTGGAACGTTACGCCGAGATCGCGCCGACCCTGAACCACCTGCTGACGCTCAAGCCCGACTACGCGCCGGCCATCGTCAAGCGCGTGCAGTTCGCGGACATCGATGCGGGCGGCGATGAAGGCGAAAACGAGGACGAAGACCTTGCCGACGACGAACGCGCACGCATCGACGCCGAGCAGCGCGCACGGGCGCTGGCCGCGTCGATGCGCAACGAGGCCGAGTTGCGGCGCGCGCTCGCGATCGATCCGGACCTCGTCGACGGCCTGTTCCTGCTGTCGAACACATTGCGTTACCGCGACGATGGCAACAGCCAGGTCGCCGAAGCCGATGCGCTGCTCGACCGCGCCATCGAACTCGCGCCGCTGCGCGTCGACCTGATCGACGCGCGGGCGTCGCTGCGTCGTGCCGCGGCGATGCGATACGACGATGGCCCCGACGACGCCGATACCGTCAGGACGTTCTCCGGCCTCCGGTATTCGCGCAGCCGTCTGGAAGCGGCGCTGGCCGACTACGAAACCGCCTTCGCGCTGAGCGACGAATATCGCTATGCGGTACGCAAGGGCATGCTGCTGCACGACCTTGGCCGTCACGACGAAGCGCTGGCGGCCTACGACGAAGCCCTCGCGACGATGGCCGCGGACGACCCGAAACGCGGTTTCATCCTGGAGACGCGCGCCAAGTCCGAAAACAACGGCGCCGGAGAGCGCGAGCAGATGGCTCGCCTGATCGAGTCCGGGCTGATCGGCGACGGCCGGAACCGCAAGCTCGACGAGGACATCGCGGCCCAGGCGCTGATCGCCGCCGCGAACGCCATCCGCGCCGGGAAATCGGTCTCCGAGGCCATCGAGTCGCGCGTCAGCGACGATCCGGACACGCTGATGGCGACCAACATCGCGCAGCAGATCCTGAATGTCGCGCATGAGCCGCCCCCGGAACTCGAGCTCGTCGATGCGGCCGGCTATCCGTCCTACCAGCGCCGCTTCGTCGATGCCGCGGCCCGCGACATCGGCGCGCTCGGCCTGCGTCACGTCGGCGACGCGGAAGCCAAGGGCATGTTCCTGATCCTCGGCCAACGCGTGCTGCTGAGGTTCTTTGCCGACGATACCGGCGAGATCGGCGTCGCCAGCTTCGCGATGAAACCGAAATGGCCGGGCGTGATCGGCTTCCTGTTCCTGCTGCTCACCGGCAAATGGCGCGTGCATCGCATGCTCGAATGCGTCAGCCAGTTCGACGACGGCACGCACCTGTCGACGCAGTACGACAATCCCTCGATCTTCGAGTTCGGCGGGTGCGTGCAGATCGAACGCCTGCCGCGCAAGACGCCGATGCGCGATCTGGTCGCTCGCCACATCGCCCGCGTCGCCCAGTACAAGCTGGCGCATCCGGTCAGTGTCGCGATGGCGGCCGACGATCTCGACGGCATGGAACGACGCTGGCGCGAAGGCCAGCGCGTCAAGCGCGACTATCGCGCGTCGATCGGCTACATCACCGAAACCGAGCTGAAGCGCCTGCTCGGCGTGCATCACGCCCGCTTCGGCGACAAGGTGAAGTCGCAGCTAGCCCTGCTCGCCGAGGACTGGGTCGGGCGCGACTGAAGCCGGCGCCGAAGCGCGGCACACGCGGTCGCGACCGCCGCCTTTGGCGCGATAGAGCGCGCTGTCGACTTCGCTGAGGAAATGGTCGGCATTGCCGTGTCGCTCGCGGTCGAAGGCGCCGACGCCGATGCTGACGCGCACGCGCAAATCGGTCCGCTCCGGCAGCACGACCACGGCCCCCAGGCCGATGCGAAACGCGTCGGCGCGATCGGCCGCCGCGGCTTCGTCGTGATGCGGCACGATCACCGCGAATTCCTCGCCGCCGAGACGCGCGCACAACTCGTGCTGGCCGGCGAAGACATGGCGCAGCTGGTCGGCGAATGCGACCAGGCAGCGGTCGCCGACGCTGTGTCCGTGGGCGTCGTTGATCTGCTTGAAGTGGTCGATGTCGAGCACCAGCAGCGACAGGCGGCAGTCTTCGCGCTGGCATTCGCCGATTCTCCGTTCCAGTTCGGTCACGAACTGGCGGCGGTTCGACAGGCTGGTCAGATCGTCGGTGCGGCTCATCAGTTCGTAACGGTCACGCTGCTGGCGCAGCTCCTCCTCGAAATCGAGGCGCCGATGGAAGTCGCGGTGGCTGCGCACCAGGGAGCTGATCACGTAAACCAGATACACCGTCAGGCTGAAGGCGATCGCGCGGTCGCGGTCCGGCGTCCACATCAGCAGGGTGCTCGGCAGATAAATGGCCATGATCGCCAGCATCGACGGCCAGAAGCGCATGCAATACGTGTTCGCGATGGCGGTGGCGAAGCCGGCGGCGCCGATCAGCAGGGCCACGCGCGCGTCGGTCAGGACAGGATCGATCAGGGTCCAGAAGACCACGCCGCCCCAGGTCGCCGCCGAAGTCTGGATCAGGATCCATTGCAGGTCGAGCCAGCGCGTCAGGACCTCGGCACTGCCCTCGACGGGCGGACGCACGACGATGCGCGCCACCGCCAGCCCGATGAACACCAGCGCCAGGCCCGCAGACGCCCACGGATACGTGCGCACTACCGGCGTGAACAGGCAGACCAACACCCAGCCGAGCACGTAGAACGAGCCGCCAATGACCATGCGTCGCCGCGTCTCGGCCACCTCGTGGGCGAGACGACGCAGGTTCAACCCGGTCGATTCGAGATCGCGCTCCATCCTGGCCCCATGCCGCGGCGGCGGCCCACGCGCGAACTTCACCGAATTGTCACCTGCCGTCAACCCGAGCCGCCTGCATCACTCCATCGCTTCATCCGGACAGAAAGATATACTCCGGCATCCTCTGCCCGGACCAGCGCGATGACCGCGATCAGCTTCGAATTCTTCCCGCCCAAGACCGACGAACAACGCGAACAGCTGGAACGCAGCGTACAGAAGCTGAAAACGCGCTCGCCCGAGTACGTGTCGGTGACCTTCGGCGCGGGCGGCTCGACCTTGTCGTACACGCCGGAAACGGTGCGCCATCTGCGCCAGGAACATGGACTCGACGTTGCGCCGCACCTCAGTTGCGTCGGCGGCACGCGCGCCGAAATCGCCAGCCTGCTGCAGCTGTATCGCGCCCTCGGCTGCCGGCGCCTGGTCGCGTTGCGCGGCGACATGCCTTCGGGCATGGCCGCATTCGGCGACTTCCGTTACGCCAACGAACTGGTCGAATTCATCCGCGCCGAGACCGGCGACTGGTTCCATATCGAGGTCGGCGCCTATCCGGAAACGCATCCGCAGGCGGACGATGCCTTCGTCGACCTCGCCAACCTGAAGCGCAAGTTCGAGGCCGGCGCGGACGGCGCGATCACCCAGTACTTCTTCAACGCCGACGCCTATTTCCGGTTCCGCGACGACGCGCGCCGGATCGGCATCACCCAGGCCATCGTGCCCGGCATCATGCCGATCGGGAATTTCTCGCAGCTCAAGCGCTTTTCCGACCTCTGCGGCGCCGAAATCCCGCGCTGGATTTCGAAGCGCATGCTGGCCTATGGCGACGACGCCGAATCGGTGCGCAGCTTCGGGGTCGAGATCGTCGCGAACCTGTGCCGCCAGCTCGTGGCCGGCGGCGCCGATGCGCTGCACTTCTACACGCTGAATCGCGCCAAGACGACACTGGCCGTGATCGACGCGATCGGCTGAGTTTCCTCATGCCGATGTCCGACGCCGCGCGCGCGCAGTGGCAGATTCATCTCTGCGTGCTGCTCTGGGGCTTCACCGCCATCCTCGGCAAGCTCATTTCGCTGGCGGCGCTGCCGCTGGTGTGGTGGCGCATGGCCCTGGTCACGGCGTTGCTCGCGTTCGCGCCGCGCATGTGGGTTGCGTTGCGCACGATGTCGAGGCGGCAAGTCGCGGCGATCATGGGCATCGGTGTCGTCGTCGCGCTGCATTGGCTGACGTTCTACGCCTCGATCAAGCTGTCGAATGCTTCGGTCGCAGCGACCTGCATGGCGCTCGGCTCGGTGTTCACGGCCCTGATCGAACCGTTCGCGGCGAAGCGCCGTTTCGCGTTCGGCGAAGTCCTGCTCGGCATCGCGGCGATTCCGGGCGTGGTGCTGGTGGTCGGCGGCGTGCCGAGCGGCATGTGGACCGGCATCGCCATCGGCGTGTTGTCCGCGGCGCTGGCGGCGCTGTTCGGCTCGTTGAACAAGCGCTATGTCGCGGGCGCCGATCCGCTGGCGATGACCTTCCTCGAAATGGGCGCGGGCGTGTTGATGCTGAGCCTGGCCGCACCGCTGGCGGCCGGTTTCATTCCGCTGTTCGACGCGCCGCTGCTGGTGTGGCCGGACACCCGCGACTTCGGCTATCTGCTGCTGCTCGCGGTGGCCTGCACCCTGCTGCCGTTCGCACTATCGCTGGTCGCGCTCAAACACATGAGCGCCTTCAACGCCCAGCTCGCGATCAATCTGGAACCGGTCTACACCGTGCTGCTCGCCATCGTCCTGCTCAACGAACAACGCGAACTCACCCCCATGTTCTACCTCGGCGTCGCCCTGCTCGTCGTCTGCGTCTTCGCGCCGGTGGTGTTCAGGTCACG
>JBGASK010000045.1:0-21894 GCA_044229785.1 Ahniellaceae bacterium | reverse complement strand
TCAGCGAAAGCCTCGCGGGCATGCCGACGGGCGCCGGCTTCAACCTGTTCTCGCCGGCCGCACCCAACACGTCCGGCGCGTACGCCGATCTCGGGCTGTTCCTGCATCGGCTGCCCGCCTCCGGCCCGACCAATCCGTCGACCCTGATCGACCATGCGAGCACCAATGCCCGCCAGGACGCGATCGTGCTGATCGCGCAGAACTGGAACCCGCAGGACCCGCCGGCGTCGAGCGGCGTCTACAACAACAGCCATGTCACCCTGCAGTACTTCGCGGACGAGCGCTGGCGCATCGCCAATGTCTCCGGCAACGCCATCCCCAACGGCGCGGCCTTCAACGTCTATGCGCAGCCGCCGAGCCCGAGCGCGTTTCGCCACACGGCGCGGAGCGGCAATACGTTCCTGGCGACCACCACGCTGTCGCATCCGCTGATCGACGGCAGGCCTTGTGCGAAGCTGCAGGTCGGTTCTTACTTCGGCAACGGCCCCTTCGACGTGGACTACAACCCGTCGAGCGGCCGCTGGCAGATCTATGCCGACAATGGCATGGCCGACGGCGCGATCTATCACGTGCTGTTCAGTCCTCGCCAGATCCAGGAATGCTCAGGGCCGCAGATGTTCAAGGACGGCTTCGAGTAACCGCAGCGCCGTTGGCGGCATCGCGTCGAGTCGGGCACCATAGCGGCATGACCGCACTTTCTGCCCTGTTCGCCTTCGTCGCCGGATTCGCGATTGCACTGCTGTGGTCACGACGACTGCGCGCGCCCGCCGTCGCCGCCACATCGCAAGTCGACAACGCACAGGCGCTGGCCGAAGAACGCGAACGCATCTATGCCGACCTGCACGACGACCTTGGCGCCAAGCTGCTGCAACTGATCCACACCGCGAACGATCCGCGCCAGGCCGATCTGGCCCGCGCCGTGCTGCAGGACCTGCGCGATGTCGTCACCCGTTCGCGCGGCGAACCCGGCACGCTCGGCGACGTGCTCGCCGACATCCGCTCGGAGGCGACGCAACGGCTCGCGGCAGTGAAGATTGCGCTCGACTGGCAGGAAGAAGCCGACCTCGCCGACCCGCCGCTGAGCCAGCATCAGTCGCTGCACTTGTTCCGGATCGTGCGCGAGGCGATCAGCAACACGATCCGAC
The DNA here is from genome assembly GCA_044229785.1 of Ahniellaceae bacterium. Lineage (GTDB taxonomy): Bacteria > Pseudomonadota > Gammaproteobacteria > Xanthomonadales > Ahniellaceae > JADKHK01. Next base: position 20,749 of record JBGASK010000045.1, on the reverse strand, counting down.
ATGCCGGGGCGACACGACTGCGCGTGCGCGTCGATGCGACCAACGAGCGCCTCACGCTCGAACTCAGCGACGACGGCGTCGGCCGCGGCAGCGCCGGTCGCGGCCGCGGCACCCACAACATGCGCGAACGCGCGAAGGAACTCGACGGCAACGTCACCTGGCGCGACGCCACCGGACATGGCACCAAGGTCATCCTCAGCGTGGCCCTGAACGAAGCAGCGGAGCGCGCGGCATGAGCGGCTTCGCGCAGGCCGTCGTCGTCGACGATCTCGACCACTGCCGCGACTGGCTGGCGCGCGCGCTCGAACTCGCCTTTCCGGGCATCGAGCTGCAGTTCGCGGTCGATGTCGCCAGCGGTCGTGCCGCCTTGCAGTCGCCGCCGCCGCTGGTGCTTTGCGACCTCGGCCTGCCCGATGGCTCCGGCATGCAGCTGATCGAGATGCTGATCCGCGACGCGCCGCAGACCCAGGTCGTGGTGACCACGGTGTTCGACGACGATGCGCACCTGTTTCCGGCGCTGCGCGCGGGTGCCCACGGCTACTTGCTCAAGGACGCGACGGTCGAGTCGATCGCGGAACTGTTGCGCGGCATCGTCGACGGCCAGCCGCCGCTGTCGCCGTCGATCGCGCGGCGCGTGCTGCGGCACTTTCAGGCACCGCCGCAGGCATCGAAAGCGCCCGACGATCCGCTCACCGCGCGCGAACGCGACGTGCTGAGACTGATTGCCAAAGGCCTGACCGTGATCGACACCGCGAACGCGCTGCAACTGACGCGCCACACCGTCGCCGGTTACGTGAAGGACATCTACCGCAAGCTGCAGATCAATTCGCGTGCGGAAGCCACGCTTGAAGCCGCACGCCGCGGGCTGATCGGCGAATCCGCGCGTTAGAGGGCCGCGGCCGGCCTCATCCCTGCATGCCGGCCGCGGTGAAGGGCGCGGTGCTTCTTCGGCACCTGATCGTCACTGCTCACGAGGCGAATGCTAGGCGCTGCGCCCGGCCGCGTGTACCCCACGAATCAGGGGGTCATTCGAACGCATCGACGAACAGGTCGCACCCCGCGCCCCGCACGAGAGTCTGCATCGGCGCGTCGCCGGGCCGGAAGTGTTCGACGGTGCCGTCCGGCCAAACAACGCGCAGTCCAGTTGTGTACGCATCGCCGAGGCCGACGTGGGCTTCGGCCGGATGGCTGCCGAGGAAACTGCCGCCGCCCTCGACTTCGCGCATCTGCGTCAAGCCGTCGCTGCGACGCACGTAGACGCGCGCGTTGATGCCATGCCGATTCATGCCCGTCTGTCGCAGCACGATGCCGATGCCGCGCGCCAAGTCCGCGGCGTCGTTGAGATAGAGCCGGCTGGTCGCCAGCTGTTCGGAACCGGAATTCTGGACCAAAACGTCGACATCGCCATCGCGGTCGAGATCGGCGCAGACCACGGCTCGTCCCTGGCCGGTGTCGGCGATGCCGCGCGCGGACGCCTGTTCGCTGAACTGCATCGCGCCGTCGTTGACGAACAGGCGCGCGGCATCGGCATGGAATTCTTCGGCTTGCGCCCCGAAGAAGCCGTTGACGTGAAACAGGTCGAGATCGCCGTCGAGATCGAAGTCGCGCGCGCAGGCGCCCCAGCCCCAGCCGCCGTCGCGCACGCCGGCCGCGGCGCTGACGTCGGTCCAGGCCGGCGTGGTGGCGACGCCGTCGTAGCGATACAGGCGATTTCCGGTGTGGCCCCAGTTGCCGTCCGGATCGTCGGGCGTGGTCGGGGTCGGATCGAAGACACTGGTGACGAACCATTCGAGACGGCCATCGTTGTCGAAGTCCCCGGCAGCCGTGCCCATGCCGTTTTCGTCGCTCGGGATGTCCGCACTCTCCGGCATCTGGTTGAAGCCGCCGTCACCGATGCCGAACAGCATCGTGCTGGTGCCGAAGTCGCGTGCCCAGAAGACATCGGCGCTGCCATTGCCGCTGAAGTCGACCAGGCTGGCGGTGAAGGAATGGTCGCGCATGCTCGCCATCTCGGCGCAACACAGCAAGTCGCTCATGTCGGCATAGTGGCCGTTGCCGTCCAGATACATGTAGTGGCCGCGCTCGCCGCTCACCTGGCTCATGTCCATGGTCCAGTGCGACATCACCAGGGCGAGTTCGTCCCCGGCCAGCGGCCAGAACGAGGCGACGCTCGCGCCCCAGGTGTCGCGACCGATGGCTTCGAGCCCGCTGGCGGGATCCCGCGTGAAGTGGCCGGCGCCGTCGTTGCGCCAGATTTCCGGCGGCGCCTGCAGTGCGCCGAGCAGCAGGTCGAGATCGCCGTCGCCATCGAGATCGAACAGATAGGCGCCGTTGTGGATCTGCGTTTCCGGATTCAGATGCGCCGCGGACAGACCCGAATTCGCGGTCGCATCGGTGAATTGCGCGTGGCCGTCGTTCAGCAACACGGTCGGTGGCCGCAACAACGCACCGGGGCCGGTTTGCGCGCCGCGCAACACCACCAGATCGATGTCGCCGTCTCCGTCGATGTCGCCGCCGGCGGCACCGCCGGCCATCATTTCGGGACCGTAGCGGAAGCCGAACGGAAACCCGTGCGTGATGGCCGCACCGCGCGCGACCGCGACTTCGGTGAACTGGAAGGCGGACGCCGTCGACGACGACGCCAGGGCGATGAGCAGCAGGGCATGACGCATGGCCGCGATGCTGCGCCGATCGGCACGGCATCGCAATCGCATTGTTGAGCTCCGCGCATCGGCGTATAAACGCGCCAGACTTCGGGAATCGACATGATCAGGACACGCATCCCCTTGCTGCTCGTCGCCTTGTTCGGAGCAGGGGCGGCGCCGCTGGCGGCGCAGGGCATCGATGTTTCCGCCGCGAACCAGAGCGTGCGTCATGTCGCCGTCGGCAGTTATCGCGACGCGGAAATCCGCGTGCATGGTCCGAACGGCTATCGCTTCCAGCAGACGCTGGCGGCCCCACAGGGCTTCTTCCTCAACACCGCCGGACTGGCCGACGGCACCTATCGCTATCGCATCCAGTTCTCGTCGCCGCAGCAGGCGAATGGCGTCGGCAGCGGCATCGGCGACGAATACGGCCGTCGCCCGGGCACGCAACCGGGCGCGGCCGCCCCCGAGGCCGTCGACGGCAGCTTCGTGGTTCAGGGCGGACAGGTCCATCTCAGCGCCGGTCCCGGACAGCAGGCGCGCGAGGATGCGCCGAAGCAGGGCAAGACCGTTCCGATCGCGAAGGATCAGGTCATTCCCGACGACCTGGTCGTGCAAGGGTCCGGCTGTTTCGGCTTCGACTGCGTCGACAACGAATCCTTCGGCTTCGACACGGTACGGCTGAAGGAGAACAACACGCGCATCAAGTTCGACGACACCTCGACCGGCGCATTCCCGGCCAACGACTGGCAACTGACCGCGAACGATTCCGCCGGCGGCGGCGCGAACAAGTGGTCGATCGAGGACATCACGGGCGCCAAGGTGCCGTTCACCGTGACCGCCGGCGCGGCCAACAACGCGATCTTCGTCGACTCGACCGGACGGGTCGGCTTCCGGACCTCGACGCCGGTACTCGATCTGCACGTGAACACCAGCAACACCCCGGCGCTGCGCCTGGAACAGAACAACAGCGGCGGCTTCACCGCCCAGACCTGGGATGTCGCGGGGAACGAGGCCAACTTCTTCGTCCGCGACGTGACCGCCGGCTCGCGCCTGCCGTTCCGCATCCGACCGGGCGCGCCGACCTCCAGCATCGACATCTCGGCCGACGGCGATGTCGGCGTCGGTACCGCCTCGCCGCAGAGCCGGCTAGACGTGTCGGCCTCGATCCCGGACACCGATCCGCCCGTATCGCTGCTGCGGGTGAGCAATACCAACGGCAGTTTCAGCGCCGCGCCGGATCGCTTCACCGTCGATTCCTCCGGCAACGTGTTCGCGCGCGGCAGCATCACCCAGTTGTCGAGCCGCGACGCCAAGACCGACTTCGCCGCGACGGACGCCGACGACGTGCTCGCCCGCGTCACGACATTGCCGATCGGCACCTGGCGCTACAAGGACGCCGCCGCGAACGACCGCCATCTCGGTCCGGTGGCGCAGGATTTCCATGCCGCGTTCGGACTCGGCCACAGCGACCAGCAGATCGCGCCGACCGATCTTGCAGGTGTCGCGCTCGCCGCGATCCAGGCCCTGAACGCGCAGATCGCCGACCGCGACGCGCGCATCGATGCCTTGACCCGGCGCATCGAGGCGCTCGAACAGTCGTCAGCCGCGGGGCATTGAACCCATGGGCCTGCGCGCCGTCGCGTTCGCCTTGCTCGCAGTGGCGAGCACATCGACCCTCGCCGAGACTCTGGGCGTGCGCGGCACCACGACCCTGCTCGACATCTATGGCGCGGAAACCGGCACGGTCTACGCCAACGGCGCGCCGGCGCCCTGCTGTTTCATCGCCACCGGCGCCACCGCGCGCGATGCCGGCAACAACTGGCAGTGGATCGGCGCCGTCGATGCCGGTGCCGACGTGCTGTACCGCTTCGACCAGAGCGGCGTGCGCACCAGCCTGGTCCTGCCGGCGAACCATCGCGTCGAGGCGCTGGCCTTCGATCCTCCGCGCAACGAACTGGTCGCACTGCTGCAGGATCGGGTGCTCGACCGGCGCGTCGTGCAACGCCATGCCGCAGCCACCGGCGCCGTGCTCGCCGCCTCGGTGGTGGCCGACAGCAGCGGCAGCCGACTGCGCGCCGGCGTATCGACCTGGTCGGCGACGCGCCGCGCCTTCCTCGTCATCGGGCAGCGCAGCATCGATCCGGCGGTCGGTCTGTTGAGCATCGGCCACGACGGTCTGGTGCAGTTCTTCGCGTCGCCCGAAGCCGGTGACACGCAGGCACTAGCGGTCGATCCCGCGAACGGCAACCTGTTCGCGCTGCGGCATCTGGCCGCGACCGCGACCACGGTCCTGCACCGGGTCACGCTGGGTGCATCGAATGCCGGCTTCGTGGCGGTCGGCAGCGGCGAAGCCGGTTGCTGTTTCGTGCTGGCCGGAACCTCGGTGATCGACGGCGGCCGCTTCCAGTCCTTCGCCTATCCGATCGGCTCGACCACCGCGACGCTGTATCGCTTCGACCTCGTCAGCGGCGCGGCGTCGCCGCTGCCGACCCCGGCCCCGAGCGCCGGACTGCAGGTCGACGCGGCGCTGCCGATCACCGCCTTCCTGTTCCGCGACGGCTTCGAATAGCGCGCCCGCGCAAAGCCCGAACTCGTCGCTGCGGCGACACGGTTGCGCTGCGCCGAAGGGCGACACTGCGGTCCCGTTTCGGAGTCCGCATGTCCCTGGCTCGTTTCGCCCTTGTCGCCTGCTGCAGCCTGGTCGCAGCCCGCGTCGCCGCCACCGACCTGCTGTTGCCGGGCGACTATCATGGCGACGAAATCGCGGCCGAGGACGGCACGACCTGGTTCGCGCTGGTCCAGGATGACCACGGCGGCGCACGTCTGGAACCGCGCCGCGTCAGCATCGAATCCGTCAACGATCCGGTACTCGATGCCGAAGACGGCGCGACCGGCAAACGCGTCGGCGCCGGCCAGGACGACGTGCTGTTCTATGTCCGCGACCTGCCGGGCGTCGCGTCCGGCCCGGTGGCGACCGCCTATGCCGGTCGCGGCGATCCGCTGTCGCTGGCCGGACTGGATCGCGGCTTCCTGCTGTTCGACCGCGACGCCGGGCGGCTGCGACTCGACTGCACGGGAACGGACGACACGCGCGACTGCGTCCTCGTGCTGAGTCATGACGGGCGCCAGCAGGCGCTCGGGCACTGGAGCGCGGATGCCGCTGCCGGCGATTCGCAGATCATGCTCGGGTCGGATGCCTGGCCGCATCTGCGCTGGGCCGGCGACATCGATCGCGACGGCCGCCTCGACCTGCTGATCGACATGACCGATCACTACAACGTTTCGGCGCCAACGTTGTTCCTCTCGACCCAGGCGAAGGACGGCGAACTGGTCGGCGCCGCCGCCGAACTGCGTTCGGTCGGTTGCTGATTCGGCTTCGCGCTCAGAAGCCGTCGCGCAGGAAGCCGCCGTCGACCGCGACCGTTTCGCCGGTGACGTAGGACGCGGCCGGCAGGCAAAGGAAAGCGATCACCGATGCCACTTCCTCGGGTTCGCCGACACGGCCCATCGGCGTATGCGCCAGCACTTCGTCGAGATAGTCGGGATTCGCGAGCTTGCCCTCGGTGCGCTGGGTGCGGATGTACCAGGGCGCAACCGCGTTGACGCGAATGCCGTGCGCGGCCCATTCGACGGCGAGATTGCGCGTCAATTGCGTCACGGCCGCCTTGCTCATGCCGTAGGGCGAACCGGTGCGGACCGCAGTCATGCCCGAGACCGAACCGACGTTGACGATGGCGCCGCCGCCATGGCGCAGCAACAACGGCTGGGCCATGCGGCAGATCTCGAACGCAGTCATCACGTTCAGTTCGAAGATGCGGCGGACGTCGTCCAGCGCATAGTCGATGGTCGCGCGCGTGCTGTTGCCGCCGACGTTGTTGACGACGATGTCCAGCCCGCGGCCGAGGTCGGCGATCCAGTCGAACAGGTCGAGACGCTGCTCGGCTTCGGCCAGATCGGCCGCGAAGGCGAGCACGCGCTGCTTCGGGTACAGCGCCTCGATCTCGGCGCGGCGCGCCTCCAGCACCTCGGCGTCACGCGCGACCATCAGCACGTCGCTGCCGAGCGCCGCCAGCTCGCGCGCCGTCGCCAGACCGATGCCCCGGCTTGCGCCGGTGATCAACGCGATTCTTCCGTCCAGCCGCCAGCGTGCGTTCATCGCGTCCGTTCTCCCGCTACGATCGCCGCATTATCGCTGCCGAGGCACCGCCATGCGCATGATCGCCCTCACCTTCGTCGCGCTCTGTGCACTGGTCGCCTGCAGCACCGAAGCCCCGCCGGTCGATCCCGCCGTGCAGGCTGAACGCGCCGACCCCAAGGGCAGTCCGCTCGAGGGCACCGTGCTCGATGCGCAAGGCGAAGCGCTGAAAAAAGCCCGCAACCTCGGCGACGAAATGAACAAGCAGGCCGAACAACGTCGCAAAGAGATCGACGCGCAGGCTCAGTGATCGGCTGGCGGCGTCGGGCGGCGCCAGCGACGAAACATGTCGAAGCCGTCGAAGCGCTGCTTGTGCCGCAAGGCCGGCGCTTCGACGACATGCCAGGACAGCATCGCCAGCGGCAAGGTGGCGGCGCAGGCGGCTGCGAACAGCGGCAGCGGCGTCATGTCGGGAAACAGCGCGATCAATGACTGCTGCACCGGCGCGCCGTACAGGAACAGGCCGTAGGAATAGTCGAACTTCGGCGGTTTCGGCGCCGGCAGGGCGTAGGCGACGTAGAGCGCCAGATAGACGCAGGAGAGGATCAGCAGGCTGCCGCCGAAGCGCGTGTGGGCCGCAGCGATGGCCACGATCCACAACGGCCACAGGACGCCGGCCGACAGCGACAGCCGGTCGCGCCACAGGGCGGCCAGCGCACCCAGCAGGAACAACTGCGTGATGGCCGGCGACGTGGTCAGGTGCGTCGGCGGCAGGCCGTGCCGGCGCAGGCTGTCGGCGATCAGCAGCGCCGCCACGACGGTGAACAGCCGGCGATGGCGGAACAGCCCGAACAACGCGAGCACGCCGAAGAAGAAATACCAGCGGATTTCGGCGCCGAGCGACCACAACGAGCCGTTCACCAGCCCGGACAGCGGATGCCCGACGAACACGCCGGGCAAGTCCCACTGCAACGAGATCGGCAGCCAGTTGGACCCGAAGTACGACCAGGTGCGCGGATGCGCCAGATAGTCCGACAGCGGCAAGGTCGTGAACGCCGCACCGATCGCGAACACCGAGACCAGCAGGCAGACGGCATAGGCCGGATACACGCGCAACGCGCGATGCCAGACATACCGCGGCAAGGCATCGTTGCGGCACAGGGCGAGCGCGATCAGGAAGCCGCTGATCGCGAAGAACAGGTAGACGCCGAAGCGGCCGCTGTCGAACCCGGCCAGCAGCCGCCCGAGGGGATCGACGCCGCGGTCGAGGTAGGACCAGCTGTGCGTCCACAACACCATCAGCGCGGCCCCATGGCGCAGCCAGGTGAAGTTGTTGCCGTCGCGCGCGGCGGCCTCGGCGATCGTGCGCATGGGCAGCCCGCGCGACCGCTCCGATCGAACCCGGAGCGGTCGTGCGATCGGGTCAGCGGATCGCCTTGCCGTCGGCGTCGAGCACCTTCACGTCGCCGATGTTCAATGCGCGCACGCCGGCCTCGATCTTCGCCAGATCGCCGACGACGACCCAGGTCAGGTGCTCGGGCTTGAAATAGGCCTGCGCGGCGGCCGCGATGTCCTTGTCGTTCTGCGCCTCGATGCTCGCCTTCAGGGTCTGCACGTAATCGTCGGGGCGGCCGTAGACGACGATGTCGGTCAATGCGCCCGCCACCGCAGCCGCGGTTTCGTACGAACCCGGCAGGCTGCGCACGTCGCTGGTCTTGATCTTGGCGATTTCCTCGGCGGTCGGCGGACGCGTGCCGCTGTAGTCCGCGAACTCGCGCAGCAACTCCTTCAGCGAATCGACGGTCTTGTCGGTCTGCACGCCGGCAGACGCCATCAAGGGGCGCTGGCCGAGCGCCCCGTTCATGAACGAATACGCGCCGTAGGCCCAATGCTTGTCCTCGCGCAGGTTCATGTTGATGCGCGCGGTGAACTCGCCGCCGAAGACGGAATTCGCGGTCTGCGTGACCAGGCGGTCGTCGGCCTTCGACGACGGAATCAGCGCACCGGCGAGGATCACGGTCTGTTCGGCGTTCGGCTTGTCGATCAGGAACACGCGCGGCTTCGCCTGCACCGCCACATCGGCGATGTTCTTGTCCGGACGCTTCATCTTGTCGGACAGCCAGTCGCCGAACACGCGGTCGAGTTCGGCAGTGACGTCGGCCAGGGTGGTGTCGCCGACCACGATGATGCGGGCGTTGTTCGCACGCACGTAGTCGCGGTGGAACGCGGCCAGGTCTTCCGGCGTCAGCGACTGGATCGACGCTTCGGTGCCCGAGCCGGTGAGCGGAATCGCATAGGCATGGCCTTCGCCGTACAGCAGCGGCGGCAGCACGCGCATGCCGAGCGCGTTGGGACTGGTCTTCTCCTGCGCGATCTGTGCCAGCCACTGGCCCTTCACGCGATCGATCTCGGCGCCCTCGAACTTCGGACGACGCACGACGTCCGCGAACAGCTCGAGCGAGCCGCGCAATTCGCTCTTCAGCGCCGACAGCGTGGCGCCGGAGACATCGAGCGAGTTGTACACGCCGATCTGCGCGCCGAGTTCTTCGGAACGCATCGCGATGGCGGTGGCGTCGCGCGTCTGGGTGCCTTCGTCGAGCATGTTCATCGCGAAGCTGGCGGTGCCGAGCTTGCGGCCCTGGTCGGCGGCATAACCGGCGTCGAAAATCATGCGCAGCTGCACGACCGGCACTTCATGGCGCTCGGCCAGCACGACCTCGATGCCGTTCTTCAGCACGCCGCGCTGGATCTTCGGGAACGCGAGGTCCGGGAACTGCGCGGTTTCCGGCACGCCCTTGGTGCGGTCGACTGCGGCGGCGCTGGTCCTGGTCTCGGCGAACGGCGTCACCGTCAGCGTGTAGTGGTTCGGCGTCAGCCATTCCTGCGCAAAGGCGCGGATGCTGGCCGGCGTGGCCGCATCCATGTTCGCGAGCGAGGTCTGGTAGCAGGCCGGATCCTTCGCATAGGTCGCGCACTCGGCCAGCAGGTCGGCCTTGCCGCCGAAACCGCCGATGCGTTCGGCGCCGCGGATCACGCCCGCTTCGATGGCGACACGCGCACGCTTCAGTTCCTCGGCCGTCGGGCCTTCGGCAACGAGCCTGGCGAGTTCCTCGTCGATGATGACTTCGACCTTGGCCGCATCCACGCCCGGCTTCAGATCGGCCTGGACCATGAACAGGCCGGCGATCTCGAGTCCGTACTGGAACGACGCGACGCTGCTGACCAGCTGGTCCTTCAGCACCAGGCGCTGGAACAGGCGCGAAGTCTTGCCCTGGCCAAGCACGCGCGCGAACAGGTTGAGTTCGTCGGAGGCGCGCGAAACCGCCTGCGGCGCCGTCCAGGCACGCACGATGCGGGTCTGCGCGACCCGGTCCTGCATCTCGTCGCGCGCCGGCGCCGTCATCTTCGGCGCCCAGACGTCGCGCTTGGCCAGCGGGCCGCCGGCGGGAATGTCGCCGAAATACCGCTCGACCTTCGCCCGCGCCGTCTTGGCGTCGATGTCGCCGGCCAGCACCAGCACCGTGTTCGACGGGCCGTACCAGGTCTTGAACCATTCCTTGACGTCGTCGAGGCTGGCGGCGTTCAGGTCTTCCATCGAGCCGATCGGTTCCCAGCGATACGGGTGCCCTTCCGGGAACACGCCTTCGAGCAGGCTGTACCAGGTCTTGCCGTAGGGAGAATTGTCGCCCTGGCGTTTCTCGTTCTGGACCACGCCGCGCTGCTCGTCCAGCACCTTCTGGTCGATCGCGCCGAGCAAGTGACCCATGCGGTCCGACTCCATCCACAAGGCGGTGTCGAGCGCGGTCGTCGGGACGTTCTGGAAGTAGTTGGTGCGATCGAAATCCGTGGTGCCGTTCTGGTCGGTGGCGCCGACTTTCTCGAAGGGCTTGAAGAATTCGTCCTTGTAGTTCTCCGAGCCCTGGAACATCAGATGCTCGAACAGGTGCGCGAAGCCGGTGCGGCCCGGCTTCTCGTTCTTGGAACCGACGTGGTACCAGAGGTTGACCGCGACGATCGGCGCCTTGTGGTCCTCGTGCACGACCACGGTCAGGCCGTTGTCGAGCGTGAACTGCTCGTACGGAATGTCGATCGGGGCCTTGTAGCCGGAAGCGGCCACCGGCGCCAACGCGAGCGCAGCAGCGAGCCCGAAGGCGAGTCGGTTCAGGTTCATCGGTAGTCCTTGTGGATGGATTGCTTCGGATTCAGAACGGCAGATTCAGGTTCGGATCGACGGCCAGCAGCTGGCCGCGGAAGGATTCCTGGATGCGGTCGAGGCCGATCTTGTTCAGTGCATCGAAACGCAGGACGAGGCAGGGCGTGGTGTTCGAACAGCGCACCAGGCCGAAGCCGTCCTTGTAGTCGGCGCGCACGCCGTCGATGGTGGTGACCTTGGCGCCCGGGAACTTCGCGCGTTCGCGGAAGCGCTCGATGAAGGCGTAGTGTTCGCCTTCGACCATCGGGATCTTGAGTTCGGGCGTGCTGACGCCCTTCGGCAACGCGTTGAACACCTGCTCCGGCGTCTCGTCGCGTTGCGCCAGGATCTCCATCAGGCGGGCGGCGGCATAGATGCCGTCGTCGAAGCCGTACCAGCGCTCGCCGAAGAAGAAGTGACCGCTCATCTCGCCGGCCAGCGCCGATTCTTCCTCGCGCATCTTGGCCTTGATCAGCGAGTGGCCGGTCTTCCACATCACCGGACTGCCGCCATTGCGCAGGATGTGTTCGGACAGCTGCCCGGTGCACTTCACGTCGTAGATGATGGCTGCGCCCGGGTTGCGGGTCAGCACGTCTTCCGCGAACAGCATCAGCAGGCGGTCCGGGAAAATCACGTCGCCGGCCCGGGTGACCACGCCGAGACGATCGCCGTCGCCGTCGAAGGCGAGACCGAGGTCGGCGTTGTACTGCTTGATGGCGATCTTGAGGTCGTCGAGGTTGTGCAGGTCGGACGGGTCCGGATGATGGTTCGGGAAGCGGCCATCGACCTCGCAATAGAGCGGCATCACTTCGCAGCCGACGCCTTCCAGCACCTGCGGCCCGAACGCACCGGCGATGCCGTTGCCGGCGTCGACGACGATCTTCATGCGCCGCATCGCCTGCACGTCGCCGGTGATGCGCTCGATGTAGTCGTTCTTCACGTCGACCGAACTCAGGCCGCCGTTGCCGTGCGCGAGACGGCCCTCGACGATGCGCGCGAAGATGTCCTGGATCGCTTCTTCGGCCAGCGTCTGCCCGCCGACGACGATCTTGAAGCCGTTGTAGTCGGGCGGATTGTGGCTGCCGGTCACCATCACGCCGTTGCCGGTGTTGAGGTGATAGGCCGCGAAATACAGCACCGGCGTCGGCGCCGCGCCGATGTCGATGACATCGCAGCCGGCCATGCGCAGGCCGCGGATCAGCGCCTGCGACAGTTCCGGCCCGGACAGGCGTCCATCGCGAGCGACGCAGACCTCGGTCATGCCCTGCTCGCGCACGATCGAACCAACGGCCTGGCCAATCAGCTGGGCGGTGCCGATGGTCAGGTTCTGATCGACGATGCCGCGAATGTCATAGGCCCGGAACATGCTGCGATCAAGCGCGCCGGCAAGCGCAGGCTTGGCCGCCTGTTCGGCCTGCATGGCCTCGACCGAGGCTTGCTGCGCATCCGCGGCGGCCGCTTCGGCAGCAGCCGACGCCGCAAGTTTCTGCTGCACCTGCTCCATGGTCGTGCGCGGTTCCGCCTCTTCCGGACGGCTGCTTTCGGGCATGGCCGAGTGTTTCGGCAGACGTTGGCGCAGGTAGATGAGGCCGCCGACCCCAGCGAGCGCGAACAATCCCTGCAGCAGCAACGACGTGGAACCACGTTCCTCGAACACGCCGAGCACGGCGCCGATGCGAAACAGCGTCGGCACCCGCGTGGCCACAGAAAGCAGCGACCCCGGCACCGGATCAACCACGTCGGCACTCGCGGTCGTGCCCGGCGAGCGATCGATGCCGATCACCGCACTGGCCGACTGCGCGGACTTGCCCTGACGCAGCTCCAGCCGTCCACCAGCGGGGGCTGCCGCTTCGAACTGTTGCACGATCGGATCGAGCGGCAGCAAGGCATAGAGATAGCCAACTACCGCATCGCCATTGCGGATGGTTTGGCCCAACGCCAGGCACTGGGCCTCGCCGCAGGCATGCACCTGCACGCGCGCGCCCTGACCGGACTCGCGGGCCTCGGCCAGAATGTCGGCCTTGGCGTAGCCGAACTTCGCCAGATCGGCCTCGATCAGGTCGGGAAGACTGGCATCGTGGAATTCCGCGTCGACCAGTTCCGGCATCAACACGCGCAGACGCTGCTTGGCGCGCATCTGCGCAGCGGCGTCGAAGCCGGTAATGGCCAGAAGCAGTTCGGTGTCTGCAGCCGCCGCAGCCACCCGCAGGCTCTGCTTGCGCACTTCCGAGCCCACCGATTTCGTCAATGATGCGCGCGCTTCGTTCAGCGCCGTGGCGGAAGACTCCTCGCGCCCTCGCTGCACGCCATCGAACAGCGATACCACAGCCAGCACCAGACCGAGCCCGACGCCCGCAGTGATGCCGAGGCGCTGCGCATCCAGCGGCGCCTTCTGCTGCTCCATCGCGGCTTGCAGCGCCGTCTTCTTGCCGAGACCGAGTGCGAACTTCATTCCTGATCCTGCTCCGTCATTGCCGGCCGGTATGGCCGAAGCCGCCGGCACCGCGATCGCTCGCGACGAACTCGTCCACGAGATTAAGCGTTGCGCGCACGATCGGCACCAGCACGAGCTGGGCCAGGCGATCGCCGGGCTGGATGGTAAAGGCCGCCTGCGAACGGTTCCACACCGACATCATCAAGGGGCCCTGATAGTCCGCGTCGATCAGGCCGACCAGGTTGCCGAGCACGATGCCGTGCTTGTGCCCGAGACCGGAGCGCGGCAGCACGATGGCGGCCAGGCCCGGATCCGCGATGTGGATGGCCAGCCCGCTGGAAATCAGCGTGGCGGCAGCGGGTTCCAGGGTCAGCGGCGTGTCGAGCATCGCCCGCAGATCCATGCCGGCGGACGCGGCCGTCGCGTATTCCGGCAGCGGGAATTCGCTGCCGATCCGCGCGTCGAGGATGCGCACATCCAGTCGATGCGTCACGACGCCGCCCCAAGACGCGTCGCCACCAGTTCGATCAGGCGGCGCGCCAGCTCGGTCTTCGCGGCCTGCGGCCAATGCCATTCGCCGTCCGCGGCAACCACGTCGAGCGCGTTGTCGGCGCGTTCGAAGCCGCAATCGGCGCCGACGCGGTTGGCGCAGACCAGATCGACGCCCTTGCGCGCGAGCTTGCCGCGTGCGTTCTCGACCACGTTCTCGGTTTCTGCTGCGAAGGCGACGACGAGTTGCGGCCGCCCGGGCAGGGTCGCGATGTCGGCGACAATGTCCGGATTCGGCACCAGCTTCAGCGTGAGCGCGTCGGCACTGCGCTTGATCTTCTGCGTGGCGGCTTGCTCGACGCGATAGTCGGCGACCGCCGCGGTGGCGATGAACACGTCCGCCGGCAAGGCGGCGCGCACGGCCGCATGCATGTCCCGCGCCGAACGCACGTCGACGCGGCGCACGCCGCGCGGCGTCGCCAGATCGACCGGACCGGCGACGAGCGTCACCTCGGCGCCCGCGGCCGCGGCGGCTTCGGCGATCGCGAACCCCATGCGTCCGGACGAGCGGTTGCCGATGAAGCGCACCGGGTCGATGTCCTCGAAGGTCGGCCCGGCGTTCACGAGCAGCTTGCGCCCGGCCAGCAACTGCGAAGCGGCACGATGGTCGGCCAGCGCCGCGACCAGTTGCAACGGATCCCACATGCGCCCGGCACCGGTTTCGCCGCAGGCCTGGTCGCCGCTGCCCGGACCGAGCACGCTGGCGCCGCGCGATTGCAGGAGGGCGATGTTTGCCTGCGTCGCCGGTTTGGCCCACATCACCCGGTTCATCGCCGGGGCCAGCACCAGCGGCGCTTCGCTGGCGAGACAGAGCGTGCTCAGCAGATCGTTGGCCTGCCCCTGGGCGAGGCGGGCGATCAGATCGGCCGAGGCCGGTGCCACCAGGATCAGATCGGCCCAGCGGGCGAGTTCGATGTGGCCCATCGCCGCTTCTGCGGATTCGTCCCACAGCGACACCCGCACCGGCCGGCCCGAGACGGCCTGGAAGGTCTGCGCAGTCACGAAGCGCGCGGCGTTCTCGGTCAGCACCACCTGCACGTCGGCGCCGGCATCGCGCAGGCGCCGGACCAGATCGGCCGATTTGTACGCGGCGATGCCGCCGCTGACGCCGAGCAGGCAGCGCAATCCCTGAAGTGATGCAGACACGGAACTTTCCGAAGCGGATTTGCGAGCAATCCTAGCCGAATCGGCGTGTCGGGCCGATGTCTCCGAGGTCACGGACGCCCACACTGCCGCACCCCCGTCACGATTCCGACCATGCGCCTGACCGATCTCGACCCCGCCGACCGCCCCCGGGAACGCCTGCTGCAGCACGGCGCCGAAGCCCTGTCCGATGCCGAATTGCTGGCCCTGTTCCTGCGCACCGGTCAACGCGGCGAAGACGTGCTGAGTTTTGCCCGCCGCGTGCTGCGCGAGGCCGGCGGCCTGGCTGGCGTCTTCGCGAACGACGGCCGCGCGCTCGCCGGCATCCACGGCATCGGCCCGGCCAAGCAGGCGGAGCTGCGCGCGGTGACCGCCCTTGCGCAGCGCTATCTGGCCAGCGCACTGAGCAAACCCGATGCCGTGCGCGACCCGGCCGGCATCGCCGACTACTTCGCGCTGAACCTGCGCGACCGGCCGCAGGAAGTGTTCGCCGCTGCCTTCCTCGACACCCGCCACCGCATCATCGCGTTCGAGGACCTGTTCTTCGGCACGCTGGACGGCGCCAGCGTGCACCCGCGCGAAGTGGTGCGCCGCGCCCTGCACCATCGCGCCGCGGCGCTCATCGTGGCGCACAACCATCCGAGCGGTTCCTGCGAACCGAGCGCCGCCGACATCGCGGTGACGCGCCGCCTGCGCGAGGCACTGGCCCTCGTCGACATCCGCCTGCTCGACCATTTCATCGTCGGCGAGGGCCGTCCGCTATCGTTGGCCGCGCGCGGCTTGCTCTAGGAGCGCCCCTACCGCGGGCCGTGCCGCGGCGCCTATACTCGCCCGACACCCGGGGAGGGGCGTGCGCCCAAGGCCGTGATCGAAGGTTTGCAGGACAGTTTTCCCGCCGATGCGATCGAGATCCGCCTGCAGGATCCCGACGAGGCGCTGCGCCTGATCGGCGAGCGCCGGCCGGACGTGCTGGCCCTGTTCGCAAGCCGCCGCGCCCTGCTGGCCGAACATTTCGGCGACGCCATCGCCCATGCCTGGGACCGCGCCGAACGCGCGCTGGCGCTGAGCCTGGTGCGTCTGGCCGTCCGTCATGGCCGTTTCGGCAACGACTACCACGATTACCACAACGAGATGCACGCGCTCGAAATCCTCGACCGTCGCATCTCGCGCGTCATGCGCGAAGCCGGTCCGCATGCGCTCGCCGGCATGGACTGGATCGCGCTCAGCCTGTTCGCCAGCTGCCACGACCTGCGCCAGCGCGAAGTGGTCGACACCGGCCATCCGGTCGGCAGCAACGAAGCCGCGAGCATCGCCGAGACGCAGCGCATCCTCGACCGCTGCGGCTTCGACCGCGGGCGTGATCGCGCACTGTACCTCGCATTGGAAACGATGATCGCCGGCAGCACCTTCGACGCCCGCCCGCAGCCGGTCGATCGCCGCGCCTACAACACGGCCGAAGTGATCCACACCGGCGGGCCGCTGGCACCGCATCTGGCGCGCGAACTGGAACGTTTGAACCCGGGCTGGCAGCGCGAACCCGAAGTCGAACGCGCGATCGACCTCGCCCTCGTCGCCTCCGACCTCGACACCGCCAACGTCGGCGAGAGTTTCATCGAACTCAGCGACAGTTCCGCGCGCCTCGCCGGCGAACGAGAAATGCGCGCCGGGCGTTCGCTCGACTCGGTCGATTCCGGCGCACCCATGCTCGGCTTCGTCACCGGCGGACAGGAACGCTACTTCTTCGAACTGCACCGCTTCTGCTCGCCGCTCGGCGAACGCGTTTATGCCGCCGGCAAGGCCGCAAACGCCGACAAGGTGCGCGACATGTCGCGCCGCCTGCGCGCCGAATTCGGCGATCGCAGCCAGGGCAGCTACAGCGGCGCCGACGTCCTGCGCGCCCAGCAGCGCGTCGCCTGGGACCTGCAATAGGGGCGGTGTGTCTTTGTGGGTGCGATTCTCAATCGCACCCACACAATGCCTCCGCCTCCGTTGTCATCCGCCGGGCAGGAACCAGAAACATGCGACCGCCACTAGCGTCGGCCCAAGCGCCGCCAGCAACAAGCCGAGCGGGCTGATCGACTCCTCGTCGAACTTGACGCGCAGGATCGAGAATCCGGCCGGATTCGGCGCATTGGCGATCACGGTCAGGCCGCCGCCGGTCACTGCACCGGCCACCAGCGCGTACTTGAATTCGTCCGACAGGCCTTCGACGAGCGAGCCGAGATAGGTCAACGCGGCGTTGTCGGTGATCGCCGTCAGTGCGGTCGCGCCGAAATACACCTGATCCGGACTCATCTGCGTCAGCAGCGGCTGCAGCCACCAGCGCTGCAAGCCGCCCAGCACCACGAGTCCGGCGAGGAAGAACGCGACCAGCAGGGCCTCGCGCAGCAGCAGCTTGTTCTGGTGCTGCGGGTACGCCTCGGCCACGGCCAGGAACAGCAGCAGCAGGCCGAGAAAGACCGGCGCATCGTGTGCAAACACGACGACGCCGGCCAGCAGGGCCAGATGCCAGAACACCAGCACCGACGGCACGCGCGGCGCAGCCTCGGCGTCCGGCGAAAACGTCAACGCGCCCAGTTCGCGCCGGAACAGCAGCGTCAGCAGCCCGGCGTTGAAGACCACGGCGATGGCCGCGCGCCAGCCGAAGTGGCTCATCATGAAACCGATGTCCCAGCCCCAGGTGTTCGCGACCATCAGCACCGGCGGGGCCGCGTAAGGCGTCATGACGCCGCCGATCGAGACGTTCACGAACAACACCCCGAGCGCCGCGTATTTCAGGCGATGGCCGATCGGCTGCGCGTAGTAGCCGTCGCGCAGGATCAGGGCGGCCAGGGTCATTGCCGCCGGTTCGGTGATGAAGGAACCGAGCAGGGGCACCAGGCTCAGCGTGACGAAGAAGTAGGCCGTGCTCGCCGGCATCGGCAGCAGGCGCGCAAGCAGCGCCACCAGCCCGCGGGAGACCTGCAGCACGGCGCGGCTCGCCGCCACGACCATGATCGCGAACACGAACAGCGGCTCGGTGAAGTTCAGTCCTTCGACGTAATGCAGGGCCGCCGGCTTGCCCTGCATCGCGACGAAGACGCCGAACAACACCATCGCCCAGAAGCCGAACACCACTTCGACTTCGCCGAGCAGGTGGAAGATGCCGGCATGGGCCGGCTTCACGTGCGAGAGATGATCGAAAAACTTGGTCGAGAAAGTGTGCAATACGGCCAGCGCAAACAATCCCGTACCGATCCATTCCATCGTCATCGCCATCTTCCTTCGGTGTTCGGAAGGTCGATTCTACCCGCCTCAAGTCAGCTTCCGGCCGGATCGAGGGTGCGATCGAGATAGGCGAACGCACGCGTGTCGTCGGACTGCGCCAGCCAGAACAGCGCGCGATGGCGCAGATCACGGTCCAGACGCCGATCCTCGACCAGCGCGATCAGCGCATCGACGCCGGCCGGCGCCGGCATCTGCGACAACACGAAGACGAGATGCTCGCGCAGGTCGTCGTCTGCCGTCGGCAGGGCTTCGCGCACCAGCGGCTGCACGCCCGTGCCGAGACGCTGCCCGAGCCAGAACCACGCGTCGCGGCGTTCGTCGCGTGCGCCGTCGCGGCTGCGTTGCTGCAGCCAGTTCAGCGCCGCCTGGCCGGGATGCTGGGCCACCGCGACCAGCCGATCCTGCGCGACGCGCTGGCCCGCCGCGATCGGCGCCAGCAGTCGCGTCAGGCTGGCCGCTTCGTCCAGTGCGCCAAGCTCGCGCACGGCCGATGTCGATCGCACGTCGCACGCGCCACCGTAGACGCGCACCTCGGCGAGCGCATCGGCCTCGTAACGCGCGTATACCTGCAGCAGGTCGCTGCGCGGTGCGCCATCGAAACTGCCGTACATCAGGTTGCCGCCCTCGAGCTTGCAGGCGGCCGCATGGGTGCCTCCTGCAGCACGTGTCGCACAACAGAAGCCGGGCGCGTCGGGCAGAGCCGCCGTGGTCCAGCGCAGCCATTCCGCCGCCGATGCGCTGGCGCCGAATGCGAGCAGCAGCGTCGCGATCCAGAACGGCAGGCGCTTCACGGCGACTTCCCGTCGAGCGCGGCGTCGATCGCCTCGAACGCGGCGTCGCCGCCGATCGTCGTCAGCGTCTGCAGCAGCTCGCGCTTGCGCTCGGGCTGCGTCTCGGCGCGATACAGGGCGAGCAGCCCTTGTTCGTCGCCGGCGACCATCAGGCCCTGCAAGGCGGCGTTGCGGATCTCGGCGGTCGCGGCCTTGCGGTAGAAGTCCTGCAGTGCCTCGCGCGCCCGCGCGTCGCCGACGATGCCGAGCTGCGAAATCGCATCGCGCTGCACCTTCGGATCGGCATTGTCGCGCGCGAGCGCAACCAGCCCTTCGAAGTCGTTCGCGATCGCGAAGGCATCGACGAGGTTGCGCGCATGCACCCCCGACTTGGCCAGTGCCCGCAATTCGTCACGGCCGCCGGACACCCCCAGGGCCTGGATGGCGCGACGGGCCTCGCCCTCGTCCTTGGCTTGCAACGCGATCTCGTAAAGGCCCTTGCGGTCGTTGGCGATCATCAGCGACTCGACCACGGCATCGCGGACCGCGGCGTCGCCGTTCGGATACAGCGCCTTCAGCGTGGCCAAGCTGTCGGCATCGCCGCGAATGCCGAGCGCACGCACCGCCTGCATGCGCAGCTTGCCCTGCCCCGACTGCGCCGTCTGCTTCAACAGGGCGGCCGCTTCGGCGCCATCGATCTGCGCCAGCACGAACACCGCGCGCTCCTTCACGCGTGGCGTCTGCTGGCCCTCGAGCACCTTGCGCACCAGCGGCAACGCGCGCTCCGGCGGTGCCGCCATCAAGCCGCGCAGCGCGGCGATGGCCAGAGCTTCGGCGTCGCTGGCCGGTTCCTCTTCGTCGTCGACGGCCACCAGATGCCGCGCCTGTTTGGCCTCCACCGCGGCGTGCTCCGCAGCGAGCCTCGCCTGGTCGGACGCCAGCTTCGCGGCGCTGGCCTGGGCGCGTGCGAGTTCGGCAACCTGGGCCGTCGCCGCGGCGGACGGGGTCGCCTGCGCGATGCAGGCCAGCGGTGTACTCAGGCACAAGGCCAGCGCGAGTGTCAGGGCCTTCGGTTTCATGTCGGGTTCCTCGATTCGGATTCAGATGCCGGATGGCGACGACTTGGACGGGGACGCGGCGAGCTTGGTTTGCATCGCCGACCATTCGAACGCGAGCTGCTCGCGCTCCGACCGCGACGCCGCCGGCACATCGTTGGCGAGATCGCGCAACAGCGGTTCGAAGGCGCGCAAGGTCCGCGCGAGCTGTGCGTCGCCCGCGGCATCGGCGGCCTGCGCGAGCGCGCGTTGGTCGTCGATCCAGCGTTGCACCAGGGCGCGGCGCGTCGCCTCGTCGGCCTGGTCGGACCATGACGACAGATCGGCGCCGGCCTCGGCCAGATGCACGCGCACGCTGCGCGCGATGCGCGCTTCATCGTCGCGATGCGATGCGGCCACCGGAGCGACCGACGGCGACGGCGTGTCGTCCCCGGGCGGTGGTCCGATCGGCACGAAGATCGCCAGCGCAGCGAGGCCTGCGGCCAACGCCAGCGGCCACTGCCAGCGCGGCGTCGAACGCGCCGGTCGTTGCGCTTCGCGGATCGCCTGCAGCCAG
>JBGASK010000162.1:0-5166 GCA_044229785.1 Ahniellaceae bacterium | reverse complement strand
AGCCGACTTCGGCGCCCGAGATCGAGGCGTTTTCCTTTTACAGGATTCCGATTGCCGCGGCGGTGAGCAGGAACGTGCGCACGCCGGGCCGGTTCGCCCCCGGGCAGAAGCGGTCGTAGGAGTGCAGCACCGCCGGGATGATGCCGGCGGCGCCATTGGTCGGTGCCGTGACGACGCGCCCGCCCGCGGCGTTCTCCTCGTTGACGGCGAGCGCGTAGAGGTTGACCCAGTCGAGCACGGTCAGCGGATCGCGCATCGCGGCTTCGGGTTTCGAGGACAGTTCGGCATGCAGCGACGGAGCGCGCCGGGTCACGTGCAATCCGCCCGGCAGCGTGCCGGCTGCGCGGATGCCGCGCGCCACGCAGGCCTGCATCGCCGCCCAGATCTCGTCGAGGCCGGCGTCGATGTCGGATGTACTGCGCCAGGCCTGTTCGTTCGCATACATCAGTTGCGCGATGTCGAGCCCGTGGTCCTGGCACTGCGCCAGCAGTTCGTCGCCGGAATGATACGGATAGGGCAGTTCGGTCTCGTCGGCGACGATGCGATCTTCCGCGGCCTCGTCCTGGTTCACGACGAAGCCGCCGCCGACCGAGTAATAGTCGCGTGTCGCCAGTTCGCGACCTTCCGCATCGTAGGCCGCGAAACGCATGCCATTGGTGTGGAAGGGCAGCTTCTGGCGCTTGTTCATGATGAGGTCGCGCTTCTCGTCGAAGGCGATCTCGTGCGTGCCATGCAGGCGGATGCGCTTGTCGCCGCGGATGCGGTCGAGCGCGGCCGGAATCAGGTCGGGGTCGATGCGATTCGGCAGGTGGCCTTCGAGACCCATCAGCACGGCCTTGTCGGTGCCGTGGCCGCGGCCGGTCAGCGCCAGCGAACCGAACACTTCGGCGCGCACGCGCGTGCAGCGTTCGATCTGCCCCGATTCCACCAGCCAGCGTTCGACGAAGCGCGCCGCCGCCCGCATCGGGCCGACGGTGTGCGAACTCGACGGCCCGATGCCGATCTTGAACAGGTCGAAGACGCTGACGCCCATGGCGCTGCTCCATGCGTAAGGGCCGGTATTATGTAGGAGCGCCGCGTGCGGCGCGATTCTTTCGAGGTTCCATGCACGCGTTTGAATTCATCTGTCGCGAACGTTGCTCGTTGTGCGACATGGCGGCGCAGATGCTGCACGAACTGGCCGCCGATCCGACAACCACGCATCACGTCGATGACGACGACGCGCTCGAATCCGCCTACGGCTGGCACGTGCCGGTGCTGCGCCGCGCCGATGGCGAGGAACTGCGCTGGCCGTTCGATGGGGTGAAATTGCGGCGGTTTCTGGGTGCTTGATCGCGGCTTGGAAGCCGCTTCTACGGTGGCTTGTGGGGCGTGTGAATCGCGGCTTGGAAGCCGCTCCTACGTTGGCTTGTGGGGGATTGAATCGCGGCTTGGAAGCCGCTCCTACGAGAGCGGCTTCGATGATGACTGAGGCAACCTTTGTGGTTGTGGCTCTTGTGGCTATGGCTCTTGTGGCTATGGCTTTTGTGGCTATGGCTTTTGTGGGAGCGGGCTCTGTCCCGCGATCTCTTGCGATCTCTTGCGATCGTTCAGGACTTCCTGACCAGGCTCAGGTCGACATTCACCTCGACCTGGTGGCCGATCATGCTCGCGTCGGCCCAGTCGCCGCTGCCGATGCCGAAGGCGAGGCGATCCAGCGTGACCCTGGCTTTCAGGCGCGCACCGTCGGCATTCGGTTCGAAGGCGAACGGGAATTTCAGCGCCACGGTCTTGTCCCGGATCGTCAGCGTCGCGTCGGCTTCGAAGTGGGTGGCGTCGACGGCGCGGATCGCTTGCGTCACGAAGCGCGCCTTCGGGAAATCGGCGATCGCGAAGAAGTCCGAACCCTTGAGCGTGTCGTCGCGTTCGCTGTTCCGGGTGTCGGCGCTGGCCAGGTCGATGCTGACGTCGAGCTTGCTGGCAGCGAGTGCCGCCGCATCGAACTGGATGACTGGCGTGAAGGTGTCGAAGCGGCCTTCGAAGGCTTCGCCCTGTTGCTGGCCGGAGAACTTCAAGGTGCCGGCGCGCATCGTGTAGTCGGCCGAATGCGCGGCGGATGAGGCGAGCAGGGCGGCGAGGGCAAGCGTGCGCAGGAGATTCATGGCGTGTCCGTGGGTTCGGGTTGCGGGGCAGGCGCGACAGGTGTTTGCGCAAGCGGCCTGGCGAAGGGCAACATGCGCCGCAGGGTGTCGTCGCGGTCGATGAAGTGATGTTTCAGGGCGCCGGCGACGTGCGCGAGCAGCAGGGCGATGATGGTCCAGGCCAGGAATTCGTGGACTTCGTGCGCGAGGTGCTTGAGGTCCTTGTCCGCCGACACGATCGCCGGCAGGTTGATCAGCCCGAACCACTGCAGCGGGAAGTTCGAGGCCGAGTTGTAGACCCAGCCCGAGATCGGCATCGCGATCAGCGCGACATACAACAGGCGATGCACCGCATGTGCGGCAAACGCGACGACCGGCGCCATGCCGGGCACATCCTGCGGACGCGGGTCGACGCCGCGCCAGGCGAAGCGCAACAGCATCAACCCGAGCACCGTGATGCCGAACGACTTGTGCAGCGCGTACAGCTTGAACTTGTCCGGCGAGACTTTCATGTCGGTCATGGTCAGGCCGCCGACGAGCAGACCGATCACGAACAGGGCGATGGTCCAGTGGAAGAACCTGGCCACGCTGCCCCAGCGGGTCGCATCACTTCTTGCGCTCACGTTTCGCTCCTTCGCGTTGGCCTTCGATGTCGAGGCGGATCCGGATCTCGTCGCCGATCTCGGGCAGGTACCTGACCATGCCGAAATCGCTGCGCCGGATCGTGGTGCTGGCCATGAAGCCGGCGGTGTATTTCAGCGAATACTTGTGGATGCCGGCGCGATTGAACTGCAGGTCGAGCACGACCGGGCGGGTGATGCCGCGCAGGCTCAGTTCGCCGTCGATGCGGCCGCTGCGCTCGTCGAGGCGTTCGACTTTCAGGCAGCGGAACCGCATCTCCGGGAACCGCGCGGCATCGAACCAGTCGCGTTCCAGCATCCTGCGGTTCCAGCCGTCGTCGTCCAGGTCCAGCGAAGCGACGCCGATGGTCACGTCGCAGGAGGATGTCGACCAGTCGTCGCGGTCGAATCGGAATTCGCCGCGCAGGTCGTGGAACTCGCCTTCGGATTCGCTGAAGCCGAGGTGGTCGACGCGGAACTGCACCTGCGAGTGCACGGTGTCGAAGCGATACGTCTCGGCCGCGAACGCCGGTGCGGCGAGACAGAACGCGAGGAGGGCGGGCAGGCGGCGGTTCATGGCGCGCACTCTGCCACGGAAGCGGCGGCGCGCCATCGGCCGGCAACGCAATCCCCCTTGGCGAAACTGCAAGGCGCTGGCAATGTCGGGCGATGCGCCTCCTGTTCGCGGTCTTCGGGTTGTGGGTCGCCGGCTCGGCCTGGGCCGACCGGATCGCGCCGGCGTTCCGCAGTTACGGCGTCGGCGACGGCTTGCCGTCGATGACGACGATGGACCTGGCCCAGGACCGCAACGGCTATCTCTGGATCGCCACACGCGACGGCCTGGCGCGGTTCGACGGGCGCGAATTCGCGGTGTTCCGCAACATCCCGGACCAGCCCGATTCGCTGCCCTGCAACGACGTCCAGAACACCTTTGTCAGTCGCGACGGACGCATCTGGGTCGGCTGCGAAAGCAGTGGCCTCGCCATGCTCGACGGCAGCGACGACGAGGGCTTCACGCGTTTCCCGCCCGATGCCGCCGGCGACGGTCTGCGCGGCGGCGACGTGTTCGCCCTGGCCGAAACGCAGGGCGGTGCGCTCTACATCGGCACCTATGCGCACGGCCTGGCGCGGCTGCGCGCCGGCGAAACGACGCCGGTCGCCCTCGACCGGCTGACGACGATCGACGCGGCCTTGCAGACGGCCACGGTGATGGACATGACGGTCGATGCGGACGGCGTGCTCTGGGTCGGCACGCTGGACGCGCTGTGGCGCATCGACGGCGCCGATGCCGACGCGCCTGGGCCGATACGCAAGGTCGCCGAACTGCCCATCGTCAGCGGCGTGCAGGCCGGGCGCGACGGGCGGCTCTGGGTCGGCGTCAACGACGCCCTGTTCCGGCGCGAACGCGATGGCGGCACGCTGGTGCAGGTGCCCCTGCCTGACGGCGCGGGCATGGTCGACGGCCTCGCCGACATGGCTGACGGCACGGTCTGGGTGGCGGCGCGCGGCGGCCTGCTGCGCTTGCGTGCGGACGCTGGCGCGGACTGGATCAAGCCGCGCGCCGCCGTCGAGGGCGCCTTGCCCGATCCCGACATCCACGATCTGATGGTCGATCACGAAGGCGGCTTGTGGCTGGCCACCCGCGCACACGGTCTCGCCTACCTGCGCCCGGACTGGGAACGCTACCAGGTGCATCGCCACGACCCGGTCGATCCGTCGTCGCCGGCGGGCGGCTGGAACAGCGGCCTCACGCGTTGTCCCGACGACAGCCTGTGGACGCTGGTGCGCAGCGGCGAGTTCACGCGCATCGCGCCCGACCACGACGTGCGGCGCTGGACCACCACCGTGCACGCCGCGGCGCTTGCGCAGCGTCGCCACAGCAGCCTCTGGTGCGATGCCGAAGGCCGGCTGTGGTTGCCGGGCCGCAACGGCGTGCTGCGCTTCGATCCGGCCCGCGACACGCTCGTCGACGGCGTACGCAAGGGCGAGCCTTGGGCCGCGGGAGCGGTCGACGTGCTCACCCAGACGCCGGACGGCCGGCTGTGGCTGGGCGCGTTGAACGCGGGACTGAACATCCTGTCGCCGGACGGGCGCAACACGGTGTGGCGCACCGGCGAACATGGCGTCGACAACGACGATTTCGAGCAGATCACGACCGACCCCGAAGGTCGCGTCTGGATCGCCGACGCCACCGGCCTGCGTCGGCTGGGCGACGACGGCGCCGCATTCGAGGCGGTCGATGCCTTGCCGCAGGAGCGCGTGCACGCCTTCGTTTTCCTCGACGCCGGCCAGCTGCTGGCGCATCAGCTCGGTCGCCTGAGCCTGCTGGTCCGCGACGCCGGCCGCTGGCGCATCGCCTGGTCCCTGGGCGCGGCTGATGGTCTGCCGGTCGCGGAGGCCTCGACCCTGATCGCCGATACGCGCGG
>JBGASK010000044.1:0-25207 GCA_044229785.1 Ahniellaceae bacterium | reverse complement strand
CGCCGGGCTGCGTATCGACGTGTTCGATTCCGATGATTTCGCGCCGCTCTCGACGCAGTACTCGCCCGCGCCCGCTCATCTCGTCGGCGCGCCGCTCGCGGAGCTGCCGAATCGGCCAGGCGTACTTGCGGTGGCCCGCTGCTGGTGGATCGACACCGCGACGGGCGCCATGATCGAGTCGCCGCAGACGCTGGGGTTGAACTGCTATCCCTACGTGGTCGGCGCCGGCCTGTCGGCCAGCGGCCGCTATCTGTTGCTCGAAGACGATCGGCGCCCGGACTCCGCTCCGCGCAGCCTTCTGGTCGATGTCGACAATCCGCGCGTGCCCTTGCTCGAGTTGCCGCAGAGCGTCGGACCGATTCTGGACGACGATTCTGCCGTCGTCGTGTATGTCTTGCACGCGGTCGAACTGAGGTCGATCAACGGCGCGCCGACGCGCCAGATCCCGATTCCCGAAGACTGGGAAATCGTCCGCTGGATCGGCGCACACCGTGGCGTGCTGTACGGAACCCGGTACGACCGTGCGAACTACCGCGTTGCACTGTTTCGACTGGATACGCACAGCGGTGCGTGGGTGACCATCGCTCCCGACACGGCACTCGGATTCGACGCGACTGCCGACTTCAATGAGCGCTGGGCACTGTTCACGAAGCCCGTCGAGCAGATCTGCATGATCATCTGCTTCTATGTCGGTGCGAGCCAGACCTTGCTCGACATCGAATCCGGCGCATTCGTCGACACCGCATGGCTGTCGGGTGGCCCGATCCTGGCTGGTCGTGGGCTGCTCGCGGCGACGCCCGCCCTTCCGGTCGACACGCGCTCCACGCCGCTCGCCCCGCTGCTGCTGATCGGCCTCGTCGGGATGGCGGCGCGGCGAAGGCTGTCGGGCGCGATCTCGGCCTGACGCGATTGGTGCGTTCGGCCGCGGCCCCTAGAATGCGCGGACTGCCTGTTGTCCGGAGTCTGCATGTCCTCGAAGCCGCTGCACGTCGTGATCCTTGCCGCCGGCGAGGGCAAGCGCATGAAGTCGGCGCGACCGAAGGTGTTGCAGCCGGTCTGCGGGGTGCCGATGCTGGCGCGGGTGATCGGCGTCGCGCGCGAGCTCGGACCGGCGGCGATCCATGTCGTCCACGGCCACGGCGGCGACCAGGTGCGCGCGGCATTCGCGCCCATGACCGACCTGCGCTGGGCCGAACAGGCGCAGCAGCTCGGCACCGGCCATGCGGTGATGCAGGCCTTGCCCGGCATTCCCGACGACGCGCGCGTGCTGGTGCTTTACGGCGACGTGCCGCTGACGCGCGCCGCGACCCTGCGCGTGCTCGCGAATGCGCGCGGCGCGCTGGCGGTGCTGGCTGCGGACTTCGCCGATCCGGCCGGCTACGGTCGCATCGTGCGCGACGCCCAGGACCATGTCGCCGCCATCGTCGAACACAAGGACGCGACCGATGCGCAGCGTGCGATCCGCGAGATCAATACCGGCATGATCGCTGCCGATGCCGCGCCGCTGCGCCGCTGGCTGGCCACGCTCGGCACCGCGAACGCGCAGGGCGAGTACTACCTGACCGACGTGTTCGCGAAGGCCGCGGCGGAAGGTCTGGCCGCCAACGTCGCCCTGTGTGCGGACGAAGCGGAAGCGCTCGGCGCCAACGATGCGGTGCAGCTGGCCGACCTGTCGCAGCGCCTGAACGCGCGCCGCGTGCGCGAACTGCTGCTCGGCGGCGTGCGCATGGCCGACCCCGCCAGCGTGCAGGTGCGCGCCGATGTCGCCCACGGTCGCGATGTCGAATTCGATGCGAGCCTCGTGCTCGAAGGCGCGGTGGCGCTCGGCGACGAGGTCCGCGTCGGGCCCTTCGTGCGCCTCAAGGATTGCCGGCTCGCCGCCGGCACCGTCGTGAACGCCCATTGCGATCTTGAGGGCGTGGTCACGCATGGGCCCTGCGTCATCGGCCCGTTCGCGCGCCTGCGCCCCGGCACCGAACTGGCCGAGGGCGTGCACATCGGCAACTTCGTCGAAACCAAGCAGGCCTCGCTCGGCCGCGGCTCGAAGGCGAATCATCTGACCTATCTCGGCGACGCCGTCATCGGTGCCGGTGTCAACGTCGGTGCCGGCACCATCACCTGCAACTACGATGGCGCGAACAAGCACGTCACCCGCATCGAGGACGGCGCCTTCATCGGCTCGAACGCCTCGCTGGTGGCGCCGCTGACCATCGGCGCCGACGCCACCATCGCGGCCGGCAGCGTCGTGACCCATGATGCGCCGGCCGGCGAACTCACCGTCGCCCGCGCCAGGTCGCGTTCGATCCCGGGCTGGAAGCGGCCGCGCAAGACTTGAGCGCGGCGGCGATCGGCTATCATCCGCGGCCCCGCTGCGAGCCCTGCGCATGAGACTCACCCACGCCTTGCTGCTGCTGGCCTGCCTGTTCGCGGCGGGCGGACAACTGCTGCTGAAGATCGGCGCCCAGGGCCGCACGCACTGGCTGCAGTTCGTCAACTGGCATGTGTTCTTCGGCCTTGGCGGGTATGCCCTGAGCACCTTGCTGTGGCTGTACTGCCTCTCCAAGCTGCCCTTGCGCGTGGTTTATCCCTACACCGCGCTGACCTTCGTGCTGGTTGTGCTCGGCGCGGCGCTGCTGCTCGGCGAACGGGCCGGCTGGCGCGCCGGGGCGGGCACCCTGCTGGTGCTGGCCGGCCTGGTCATCGTCACCACCGACCGCGGCTGATTCGACCCTACCCACTTCCGGAACCATGACGATGTCCCAGACCACTCCGGCACCGACCGATTACGGCCATGTCGCCGTGCTCGTGCCTTGTTACAACGAGGCCGTCACCATCGCCCAGGTCGTGGCCGATTTCGGCGCCAGCCTGCCCGGTTGCCGCGTCTACGTGTTCGACAACAATTCGAAGGACGACACCGCCGCGATCGCTCGCGCCGCCGGCGCCACGGTCCGTCCCGTGACCTTGCAGGGCAAGGGCAACGTGGTGCGGCGCCAGTTCGCGGATATCGAGGCCGAGATCTATCTGATGGTCGACGGCGACGCGACCTACGACGCCAGCGCCGCGCCGCAACTGGTGCAGGCGGTCCGCGACGGCGCCGACATGGTCGTCGGCCTGCGCGTGGCACAGAACACCAAGGCGTACCGCCCGGGCCATGTGCTCGGCAACCGCATGCTCACCGGCTTCCTGTCGTGGCTGTTCGGACGCGCCTGCAACGACATCCTGTCCGGCTATCGCGGATTCTCGCGGCGCTTCGTGAAGTCGTTCCCGATCCTGTCCGCCGGTTTCGAGATCGAGACCGAGCTGACCGTGCATGCGCTGGAACTGAAGACGCCGATTGCCGAAGTGACGACGCGCTACTTCGACCGGCCGGAAGGCTCGGTCAGCAAGCTGTCGACGTACAAGGACGGCCTGCGCATCCTCAAGACCATGATCCGCCTGTTCGCCTCGGAACGGCCGCTGGCCTTCTTCGGATCGCTGGGCGCGGCCACGGCGCTGCTGGCCATCGGCCTGGCCGCCCCGGTGGTGCTGACCTGGCTCGAAACCGGCCTGGTGCCGCGCTTCCCGACCGCCATCCTCAGCTCGGCGATGATGATCGTGGCGATGCTGTCGGTCGCGTCCGGCCTGATTCTCGACACGGTCACCCGTGGCCGCCGCGAGATGAAGATGCTGGCCTACCTGGCGCAGGCGGATCAGCGCCTGTCGGCGTCGGCGCGCAACGCCGGCAGATAGGCGACCAGCATCGCGACGATCACCGCCATCGGATGCAGGTAGCGGAACGACACGATGTGCGAGAACAACACGTGCGAGGCGAACATGCCGAGCCCGAGCAGGGACAGCAGCGCCGCCATCGCCGGGTCGCGACGCCGGCCGCGCCACCCTGCCGCCGCCGCCAGCAGCGGCAGGGCGAACAGCATCAGGGTCCAGTACCAGCGGCTGCCGGCGTAGTAGGCGTAGACCGGACTGGATCGCGTCGACACGCCGCGCGCGTCGTAACCGAAACGCTCAGAGATGATGGCGATCATGCCGTCGTCGGGCGGGCGTGCGCCGAGATCGTCCTGCATGCGCCAGCGGGCGATGCCGCCGTCGAAATAGTCGAGCAGGTTGCCGACGCCGAGCCGCAGCAGACCGGCCGGATCGTCGCGGAACGCGTACATCGCGACCTTGCGCGCGCTGTCGTCGGGATGCGGGCTGTGTTTCGCCATCAGCGCGAACAGGCCGGTGTCGGACCAGATCTGCGCTTCGCGGTTGCGCGGGTCGCCGGAGGACGGATCGGTCTGCGCGACCAGTTCGCCCGGCAGGCCGGCACGCAGCAGGTGTTCCGGCTTGACCAGCGGCGCCAGCAGCCCGAGCCGCATGCGTCCGCTCGAGTGGGTGTAGTCGCTGCGTTCGAGTGCGTCCGACTTGTTGTCGTACCAGTGCTTGTAGACGCTGTGCGAGAGCAGCGTCGCGGCCAGGGCCACGGCCAGATGCAGGCCGCCGCGCAGCCAGCGACCGCGATCCTCGAGCAGGCGCGCCAGTACCGGCAGCGGCGCGAAGCCGAGCACGACCGGCAACAGGCTCAATCGCAACGACGCCACCAGCATGCCGAACAGCGCCATCGCCAGCAGCGAACGCACATGACCGTGGCGGACGTGGCGGATGCCCGCGATCACCATCATCACGAAGCAGAAGGTGCCGATGGTTTCCGTCATCACCATGCGCTCGAAGAACAGCTGGCCCGGATCGACGGCGAGCAAGGCCGCGACGGCGAAGGCGACGGACGGGCGAACAAACAGTTCGACGCGCAGGCAGCGATACACGAAGACGCAGAGCAGGCTGCCGAACAAGGACTGCAGCCAGCCGAGTTCGGCCAGATGCGCGTGTGCCAGCGCGGTTGCGCGGATGATCAGCGGATAGGTGAAGGAGCGGTCCGGCGGCGGCTGGTTGCTGACGGCGGACCACAGGTAACTGCCGGAATCGCCCATGAAGGTGCGCATCGTCGGGTCGAGCCACCAGAGCAGCGCCTTGATCGCGACGACGACGAAGAACACCCGCAGCAGTTCGCGCAGGGTCGTTGCGGCGGCGGTCGATGGCGACGCAAGGGCGTCTGAAGCTAGGAAACGCATGCGTTCGTCCCGGGTGCGAGGGCGCGCAGCATAGCGAATGCCGGTCGCCGCCGCGGAGGCCTGGCGGCGCAGCGTGGGACGGCCGCGGAACCTACTGCGGCAACGTGATCGTCACCTGCAGTCCGCCGGCTTCGCGATTGGCGAGGGCGATGTGGCCGTTGTGGGCTTCGACGATCTCGCGGGTGAGGGCGAGGCCGAGGCCGGTGCCGCCGCGTTTGGTCGAGTAGAACGGCAGCAGCGCCTGCGACAACACGTCGTCGTTCATGCCGGGGCCGCGGTCGAGCACTTCGATGCGCAGGGCGTTCGGCAATTCCCGCGCCACGAGTTCCACCGCATCGGGCGGCGATCCGGACTCATGCGCGTTCTTGAGCAGGTTCAGCAGCGCCTGTTCCATCTGCATCGCATCGAACTTCGGTCGGTGCGCGAGTTCGCCCTGCGAGACGAACCGCGCCGCGGCGTGCAGGCGTTCGACGCAGCCTGGCCAGTCGACGGCGTCGATGCGTGGTGCCGGCAGCTTCGCGAACTGCGCGTAGCCGCGGATGAAGGCGTCGAGGTGGCGGGCGCGTTCCTCGATCGCGGCGAACACCGTCGGCAACTTGTCGTGCTGGCCGCGGCGCGTGAGTTCGGCTCCGGAATGCGCCATCGAGGCGATCGGCGCCAGCGAGTTGTTCAATTCATGGCTGATCAGGCGGATGACCTTCTTCCAGGTCTGCACTTCCTGGCGCCGCAATTCCTGCGACAGTCCGCGCAGCAGCACCAGTTCGTGCGGGCGGCCGTTCAGCCGGAACGCGCGTCGCGACAGGTGGAAGACCTGTTCGTCGTCGGGCCGCTCGCCCTCGACCGTGAACAGGCCGTCGCCGCCACGACGCAGCGCATCGGCGAGCGCCGGCACCGCGAGCAGCAGCAGGGCATCGCGGTGCAGGCCTTCGATGCGGCGGCCGTCGTGCAGCAGCTTGCGTGCCGCGAGGTTGCCGTAGATCACGTGGCCGGCGGCGTCGAACAACAGCATCGCCACCGGCGTGTTCTGCACCATGGTGTCGAGCAGCAGTTCGCGTTGCGCCAGCGTCAGGCGCTGCTCGCGCAAAGTGTCGCCGAGGGCGTTGTGGGCGCGCACCAGATCGGCGAGTTCGTCGTTGCGGGCCCAGTGCAGGCCGAAGGCGAAGTCGCCGTCGCGATAACTGGTGACGGTGCCGGCGAGCGCGCGGAACAGCGAGCGCATCGGATCGAGTTCGCGCCCGATCAGCAGCCACAGCGGCAGCAAGGACAGCGCGACCGCGGCGCCGGCGGCGAGCCAGGACGGATCGATCCAGCGGTCGATGGCCAGCGTCAGCGCCGCGACGACCGCGCCGTAGACCAACGCCGCCAGCGCATAACGCAGTCGCAGGCCAAGGCGCGGGCGGCGCGGTTCGTTCATGTGCGGTCGATGCCGAGGCGTTCCATGCGCCGGTACAGCGCCTGACGCGACAGCCCGAGTTCGGCCGCGGCCTGCGCGATCACGCCGTTCGCGCGCGTCAACGCAGCCTCGATGCTGTCGCGATCGGGCTCGCCGCGATCCGGCGCCGGACCGGCATGACCGACCTGCGCCGGCGCGGCGGTCAGGCCGAGGTCGCGGACATGGAGGGTGTCGCCGGTCGCCAGCAGCTTGGCGCGGCTGATGGTGTTCTTCAGTTCGCGCACGTTGCCCGGCCAGTCGTGACGCTGCAGCGCGGCGCGTGCGTCGTCCGCCAGGCGCTTGCCGTCGCCGAGGAAATGTTCGGCCAGCGGCAGGATGTCGTCGCGCCGCTCCGCGAGTGCGGGCAGCGCGATCTCGATCAGGTTCAGACGGTAATACAGGTCCTCGCGGAATCGCCCCTGGCGGATCATCGCCGGCAGGTCGGCATTGGTGGCGCTGAGCACGCGCACCTTCACCTCGCGTTCGCGGTTCGCGCCGAGACGCGCGAACTTGCCGGTCTCGAGCACGCGCAGCAGCTTCATCTGGCCGGCGAGCGGCAGGTTGCCGATCTCGTCGAGGAACAGGGTGCCGCCATCGGCCGCTTCGAACTTGCCTTCGCGCGCCTTGTTCGCGCCGGTGTAGGCGCCGGCTTCGGCGCCGAACAGTTCGGCCTCGATCAGTTCGCTCGGCAATGCGCCGCAGTTGACGGTGATGAAGGGTCCGTCGCGCACGCTGGAGTTCGCCTGCACGATGGCCGCGATGCCTTCCTTGCCGGCGCCATTCGGACCGGTGATCAGCACCGGCACGTCGGCGCGCGCGACCTGACAGGCCAGATGCACGGCGCGCGCGGTCTGGCTGTCGGCGAACACGTAGCCGCGCAGGTCGAAACCGGCCATGGCGCGACGCAGTCCGCGTTCGCCTTCGCGTGCCTTGCGCAGGGCGCGATTGGCTTCGCCGAGTTCGATCAGGTTGTTGACGGTCGCGACCAGCTTGCGGTCGTCCCAGGGCTTCGCGAGGTAATCGGCGGCGCCGGCCTTGACCAGGTCGACCGCGGTTTCCAGGTGCGTCCACGCCGTCAGCAGGATCACCGGCAGGTCCGGATGGCGGGCGCGGAGATCGCGGAACAAGGCTTCGCCCTCGCGCCCCGAGGTCGTGTCGGCGCTGAAGTTCATGTCCTGGATCACCAGGTCGACCGGCGTCCGCGCCAGCACCGCCAGGCCTTCGTCCGGCGAGGCAGCGCGCAAGGTATCGATGTCATGCAGGGAGAGCAGCAACGCGAGCGCATCGATCACGCCCGCGTTGTCGTCGATCAGGAGAACGGTCGGCATGGCTCACCAGATCGTGCGCAGATGCGGATAGGCGAGGATCTTCTCGTCCGCGGTCACCAGCGGCGCCGCAAACCGACGTGCGGTGGCGACAACAATCCGGTCGGCCGGATCCTTGTGGAACTCGCCCGGCAGATTCACGCTCTTGACGGCGATGTCGTTGTCCACCGGGACGAACTGCAGCGACTCGACATTGGCCGCAAGCGCCAGCCATTGTTCCGTGTCGATCGACAAGGCGACGCGTCCGCGCTCGACCAGCATCGCCAGTTCCCAGGCGCTGATCGACGACACCAGGATGCGTCCACCCTCCTGTTCGGACGCGATCGCGCGCGCCGCAGCCGCCGATAGGCGTGTGTGTTCGCCACTCGCCCACCACAGCAGGACATGGGTATCGAGCACGATCAACGGACGGCCTCCCAGTCGTCGTCCCCGATCGGTTGCGTCGGGGCGTCGTAGCGCAGCAACGACCCGCGCAGCAGGGCCAGCGGCTCCAGTGAGGTTGGGCGATAACGTCGCACTTCGAGACGCGGCTCGCCGTGATCGGTGACGACCACGGGTTGGCCGTCGCTCTCGATCTGGCGGAAGTATTCGAGCGCCTTGGCCTTGAACTGCGACTTGGAGATTTGAGTGCTCACGGATATTCCGATTGGTGACCATGGTCATATAGTCGTAGTCATTATCCAGTTGATGCCGAGAGGACTCAAGTGCCGGCCTTGACCTAGACGCTGCGCGTGGCGGTGGCCGGCGCGATCTGCGAGGCGCGGCGGGCCGGGGCGTAGGCCGCGATCTGGCCGATCACCCAGAGCAAGACGATGCCGATGACCAGATGCTGCAACGGCAGGCGTTCCAGCCCGAGTTCGCTCGCGACCATGGCATTCAACGCGAACGCGAGGCCAACGCCGATCACGATGCCGATGCCGGTGACGATGAAGTTCTCGGTCAGGTAGTAGCGCACGATGTCGAAACGCGTCGCACCGAGGGCGCGGCGAACGCCGATCTGCTTGCGACGCTGGTTCACCCACAGGCTGGCCATGCCGAGGATGCCGCTGGCGGTGACCACGAGCAGCAGGCCGGTCATCGTGCCCATCAGGCCGACCAGGAAGCGGTCGCTGCGATAACGGCGCTCGCGCAGTTCGTTCATCGAGCTGTTGTTGCCGAGCACGCGACCATTGCCCGGTTTCACCAGCAGCGCCTCGGCCGTCTTCATGACGCCGTCGAGCGCGCCCGGTTCGGTCCGCACGATGTAGAGCGGCGAGTCCGAGCCGCGGCGGAACGGCGCGATCATCGACACGTTGCCGGCATTGGACAGGCCCCACGAGGCGCGGCCCCAGGGCGTGGTCAGGGCGTCGACGACCCCGACGATGCGCATTTCGTCGGCGTTCGGTCCGGTGCCGAGATACAGCGACTTGCCGATCGGCTGCTGTTCGCCGGGGAACACCTTGTCGATCAGGGCCTGGGTGACGATGATCGGGAACGGGCCTTCCGGACCGGGTTCGCCGGGATTGATCCGGACGATGTCGGCGGCGGTGAAGTCGCGTCCGGCGACGAGCTTGAGCCCGAGCGCGTCGATCAGCGAATCGCCGCTCTCGTAGAAGGCCGCGCTGCTGCTGATCTGCTGCTGGCCGCGCGCGGCCGAAACGCCGGAGTTGTTGCCGCTCTGCGACAGCGGCATCTGGTTCGCTTCGGCGACGTGGATCACGCCGGGAATCGCACGCAGCGCGGCGAGGTCGCGATCGGCATCGGCAAACGGGTCGGTCACCGGACGATAGGCGCCGACGCGGATCATGAAGGTGTTGTCTTCGTCGATGCCGGACGGTCGGTTCGCTTCGTCGAGGCGATCGCGCACGATGTAGAACACGTTGGCGACGATCGCCAGCGTCAGCGCCACTTGCGCGGCGATCACGAAGACGCCGGTCTTGTTGCGCATCAGGGTCGAGAGAATCGGCTTGATTTCCATGGTCGGTCCTTGGATGCGTGGGATCACTGCGACTTCAACTGCATCGCCGGCGTCACCTGGGCGGCGCGCCAGGTCGGCAACAGGCCGGCGAGCACCGACGAGACGACGGCGAGTGCGATGGTGGCGACCAGCAGCGACACGTCCATGCGGGCGATGCCGGCTTCGCCGAGGCCGTATTTGTCGACGATGGCCAGGCCGAAATAGCTGAGGCCGAGGCCGACGACGCCGCCGAAGGCGCCGATCACCACGGTTTCGACCAGGTACTGGCGCACGATTTCCATGCGCGTGGCACCGAGCGCACGGCGCACGCCGATCTCGCCGCCGCGCGCAGTGAACTTGGCCAGCAACAGGCCGATGACGTTGACCAGGCAGACCAGCAGGAAGCCGAAGGCGATCCAGGTCTGCAGGCGGGTGTCGGCGTCGACCACTTCGTTGAACGCCAGCCATTCGCGCACGTCGCGCAGGGCGAGGTTCTCCGGGCGCGGCATGCGGCCGAGCTTCTTCTGTTCGGCGTAGTAGGCGCTCAGATAGTCGCGGAACTCGCGAACGGCCGCGGCGTCGGGCAATTCGACCCAATACTGGATCCAGTTGCACTCGGCCTTCAGGAAGCCGGCGAATCCTGGTTCGCGCGAGCTGCCCGAGCAGTTGGTCCAGCCGTTGTTGCGCCATTCGCGCGCGATCGCGTTGCGGAACGGCACGAACAGCTCTTCGGATTCCGAAATCGCGCCGCCGCCGCCGAGCAGCCGATAGAACTTCGGCACCGGGCGCCAATGGTCGATGACGCCGCTGATGCGGTAGTCGCGGTCGTCGATGCGCAGGCTCCTGCCGGTCGGATCGGCGTCGCCGTACAGGCGCTCCGACAGCTTGCGGCTGATCACGACGACGAAGGCGCCGTCGCGTTCGGCGGCCTCGTCCCAGGCATTGCCGTACAGGAACGGCACCTCGAACATGCGGAAGAAGCTGGCCATCGTCGCCAGGCCCGGTTCGAAGAACGGCGGCAGGTTGGCGCGGCCGGAATCGATCGTCGGCGAGAGGCCGTAGATCGCGGTGCGGTCCTTGCCCTTGGCGTCCTTCAGCAGGTTCATCGTGTCGATGTAGCTGAGCTGGAAGTCCGGGTCGTCGCCGGGCGTGTAGCCTTCCATCGGGCCGTTGTCGAGCTGCGGCACGAACAGCTGCGAACTCTTGTGCGGCATCGGATCGCCGCCGAGCACGTGCATCACCGTGAACGCGGTCATGCTGGTGCCGACGCCGAAGCCGAGGATCAGCACCATCAGCGCGGTCAGGAACGGGTTGCGGCGCAGGCTGCGCGTGCCGAGCTTGAGGTAGTAGCGGAACATGCGCGTTCTCCTCAGGCGACGGCGGCTTGCTTGGCGGCCGGACGCACCAGCGGCGAGAGGTGTTCGAAGTCGCTGACCTGGCCGTCGATGATGTGCACGTTGCGCTGTGCGCGCTGCGCCAGTTCCGGATCGTGCGTGACCATCACGATGGTGGTGCCCTGGGCGTTGATCTCCTCGAGCAGTTCCATGACGCCGCGCGCCATCGCCGAATCGAGGTTGCCGGTCGGCTCGTCGGCGAGCAGCAGGCGCGGGTCGCCGGCGAGGGCGCGTGCGATCGCGACGCGCTGCTGCTGGCCGCCCGACAGTTCCGCCGGGTAGTGCTTCATGCGCGAGGCCAGGCCGACGCGTTCCAGCGACTGCTCGATGCGCGCCTTGCGTTCCGGCGCCTTGAAGCCGCGATACCGCAGCGGCACGTCGACGTTGTCGAACAGGTTCAGGTCGGGGATCAGGTTGAAGCCCTGGAAGATGAAGCCGATCTTCTCGTTGCGCAGGCGCGAGCGGGCGTTGTCGTCGAGGCCGCGCACCGGCACGCCGTCGATCAGGTATTCGCCGTCGGAGAATTCTTCCAGCAGGCCGGCGATGTTCAGGAAGGTGGTCTTGCCCGAGCCGGATGGGCCGGTGACGGCGACGAACTCGCCTTCGCGCACGTGGATGTCGAAGCCGCGCAGGGCGTGGGTTTCGATCAGGTGGGTGCGGTAGACCTTGCTGAGTTTGCGCATCTGGAGCATGGCGGTTCCTCGTCGTGGACGTGTCGTTCGTGGATTCGTGGGGATCATTGGCCGACGCGGATGCGCTCGGCGTCTTCGAAGGCGTCGGTGCCGGCGATGACGATGCGTTCGCCCGGCTTGAGGCCGTCGAGGATCTCGATGGCTTCCAGGCTGGTCGCGCCGAATTTCACCGGGCGGCGTTCGGCGATGCCGTCGCGCACGACGAAGGCGTAGCGGCCGCCGTCCTCGTCGAAGAACGGGCCGCGCTGCACCAGCACCACATCGGGCTTGTGTTCGATCAGCACGCGCGCCTGCACGCGCTGGTTCTGGCGCAGGCCCTGCGGCTCGGCGTCGTCGAAGCGCACCCGCGCCAGCACGTTGGCGCCGGTGATTTCCGGCGACACCGACGCCAGCGCGCCGGTGCTCTTGCCGTTCGGCAGGGTCAGCTCGACCGGCATGCCGATGCCGAGTTCGTCGGCGTAGGACTCCGGCACTTCGATCTCGACTTCGAGGCGCGACAGGTCGACGACGACCATCAGCGGCGCGTCGCGGGCGATCATGGCGCGGTCGGTGACGGTGATGGTGCCGACGATGCCGTCGACCGGCGCGCGCACGGTCAGTTCGTCGAAGCGGCGTTCGAGGTCGCCGACGACGGCGCGCTGGCGGCGCAGTTCCTGTTCGCGCGTGCGCTGCTCGAAGCCGACCGCTTCGACATTGAGTTCCGAGTCGGCGGCTGCGTGTTTGGCGCGGATCTCGGCCGCCTGCAGCGCATCCTTGGCGCGCAGGTAGTCGATCTCGGCGATCGCGCCTTTCTTGAAGCCGCGTTCGCTGCGTTCGAGATCGCGCGCGGCGGCGATGCGCGCCACTTCGGCCTCGTCCGCGGCCTTGCCTGCGGTCAGGCGATTGCGTTCGGATTCGATGCGGGCGCGGCTGGTTTCGGCGCCGACACGCGCCAAGATGGCGCGTTCGCGTTCGAGTTCCGAATCGAGTTCCGGCGAGTCGATGGTCGCGAGCACGTCGCCACGTTTCACGGCGGCGCCGGCGCGGGTCGCCAGCTTCACGGTGCCGGCGGCCGGTGCGTACAGGTTCGGGCTGTTGGCGGCGACGACGCGGCCGTTGGCGAGAATGTCGCGGGTGAATTCGCCGCGCCTGACCTCGGCGAAACGCAGGCGCGACCCGTTGACCGAACGCTCCGCCCCGAGCCAGGCATGGACCGACCAGCCGACCACGACGATGGCCAACACGCCGGCGAGGATCAGCAGCAGGCGTTTCGGCGAGCGAGCGCTCGCCGGTGCGGCGATCACGCGATCAGTGGCGGAGGTGTCTCGAATCATGGCGGTCGTCCGTGGCGGATGCGGACAGACAGCGCAGATTGCGTGCCAGCTGCAACATGTTGAATTCATTGATATCGGCGACAGCGAATCAAGCGTCCGCCGCTGTCCGGGTGTCCGCGCTGCGGACGCGATCGCGGCCGCAGACTGCCTGCGCCAGGCCATGGCGATGCCCGAAGCCGGCCGTCGTGCTCGCTAGAATGCTGCGTCGAATTCGGAGAGTGCAGCAGCATGTGCGGAATTGTCGGTGTCGCGGCGCGGCGGGATGTGGTCCCGACCCTGATTCATGGATTGAAGGCGCTGGAATACCGCGGTTACGACTCTGCGGGCATCGCCCTGTTGACCGGACAGGGTCTCGAGCGCCTGCGCGCCAAGGGCAAGGTCAGCGAGCTGGAGGCCTTGCAGGCGCTCACGCCGGTGGGCGGCCATACCGGCATCGCGCACACGCGCTGGGCCACGCATGGCGTGCCGGCCGAGCGCAACGCGCATCCGATGGTCTCGAACGATACGGTGGCGGTGGTGCACAACGGCATCATCGAGAACCATGCCGAGCTGCGCGAGGAACTGCGCGCGCAGGGTTATGCCTTCACCAGCGACACCGACACCGAAGTGATGGCGCACCTGATCCACGCCGTGCACAGCCGCGGTGCCAGCCTGCTCGACGCGGTGAAGCAGGTGCTGCCGCGCCTGCATGGCGCCTATGCGATCGCGGTGGTGTCGACGCAGGAACCGGGCGTGGTCGTCGGCGCGCGCAAGGGTTCGCCGATGGTCATGGGCCTGGGCGACGGCGAGCAATATCTCGCGTCCGACATCCACGCGCTGCTGCCGGTGACGCGGCGTTTCGTCTATCTGGCCGAGGGCGACATCGCCGAGATCCGCATCGAATCGACGCGCGTGTTCGACGCCGAAGGCCGTGAGGTCGCACGTCCGGTCAAGGAGGCGCATTTCAGCGCCGACGCCGTTCAGCGCGGCGAGTACCGGCATTACATGCTCAAGGAAATCCACGAGCAGCCGACCGCGATCGCCGACACGCTCGAGGGCCGCATCACGGGCGGCCACGTGCTGACCCAGATCTTCGGACCGGGCGCGCAGGACCTGTTGACGCGCACGCAGGCGGTGCAGATCGTGGCCTGCGGTTCCAGCTACCACGCCGCGCTCGTCGCGAAATACTGGATCGAATCGCTGGCGCGCATTCCGGCCCAGGTCGAGATCGCCAGCGAATACCGCTACCGCGACTTCGTGGTGCTGCCGAACACGCTGCTCGTCACCGTCTCGCAGTCGGGCGAAACCGCGGACACGCTGGCGGCGCTGAAACTCGCCAAGGGCATGGGTTATCTCGGCACGCTGGCGATCTGCAACGTCCCGGAATCCTCGCTGGTGCGCGAATCGGCGCTGTCGCTGATGACGCGCGCCGGCCCCGAGATCGGCGTCGCCTCGACCAAGGCCTTCGTCACCCAGCTCACCGCATTGCTGCTGTTCGCGCTCGAACTCGGTCGCCATCACGGCCTGTCGGCGCAGCGGTATGCCGATGGCGTGGCCCAGCTCGAACATTTGCCGAGCGCAGTGGCCGCGGCACTCGCGCTCGACCCGCAGATCCGCCAGCTCGCCGAGTTCTTCGGCGACAAGCAGCACGCCTTGTTCCTCGGTCGCGGTACCCAGTTCCCGATCGCGATGGAAGGCGCGCTCAAGCTCAAGGAAATTTCCTACATCCACGCCGAGGCCTATCCGGCCGGCGAGCTGAAGCACGGCCCGCTCGCGCTCGTGGACGACGAAATGCCGGTCATTGCCGTCGCGCCGAACGACCATCTGCTCGAGAAGCTCAAGTCGAACATCGAGGAGGTCCGCGCCCGCGGCGGCCGCCTGATCGTGTTCGCCGACCGCAGTGTCTCGCGAGGCATCACCCACGCGCAGGAAATCCTGCTGGAACTCGAACCCTGCGGCGACCTCATCGCCCCGATCGTGTTCACCGTGCCGCTGCAACTGCTGAGTTACCACGTCGCCGTGCTCAAGGGCACCGATGTCGACCAGCCTCGCAACCTCGCCAAATCGGTCACGGTGGAATGAGCATGGACATCTTCAAGATCTTCACGCTGGAAGCGGCGCATCGCCTGCCGAACGTGCCGCCGGGCCACAAGTGCGCGCGATTGCACGGCCATTCGTTCCGGATCGAACTGCATGTGTCCGGGCCGGTCGATCCGCAGTTCGGCTGGGTGCTCGACTTCGCCGACCTGAAGGCGGCGTTCAAGCCGTTCTACGAACAGCTCGACCACCACTATCTCAACGACATCCCCGGCCTCGACAATCCGACCAGCGAAAACCTCGCGCGCTGGATCTGGGCAAAACTGAAGCCGGAGTTGCCGTTACTGTCGGAAGTCGTCGTCCACGAGACATGTACTTCCGGCTGTCGCTATCGCGGCGATTGAGTCTGGCGCGCCGAGATCGTTCAGGACGGCGCGGCGGGGTTGTTCAGCTTGTCATGTTGCACCGCAACATAAACCCGGCTATGCTGCGCCGCAGTAACGTCGTCCATGGTGGGCGCGTGCATTCGGGGCAGAGCCATGTTTGAGCAGATCAGCAGTCCGTTTATCGCAGCGACGAAGCAGTTTGCCGAAGCCGGTTTCAAGGCGCAGGGCATTGCACTCGAAGGATTCGAGAAGGTCGTCGGTGCGCAGATCAACACCTTCGAAAACCGCCTGAACGCGACCCTGGATTTCTGGTCGCAGGCCTCGGAAGTCCGCAACCTCGACGGCGTCAAGGCGATCATGCCGAAGTCGATGGCGCTGGCGAAGGACACCGCGGAAACCGTGTTCGCGACGACTCAGGAAGTGGTCTCGATCACCGTGAAGACCGGCGAAGCGCTGAACGCCATCGTGAAGACCCAGATCGACGCGTCGAACGACGTGTTCGTGAAGCCGGTCGCGGCGGCGCGCAAGGCCAAGTAATTCCTGCGGGCGGAGCCCGCAACCACGCTTGCGTGGAAGACGCCGCACGAGTCTCCCTCCCCTGTTTGAATCGTGTGGCGTCCTTAGAAGGCCGACGGTCCCCCGTCGGCCTTCGTTTTTTCAGGCGCCGGCAGCGGTCAGGAACAGGGCGATGGTGCAGCCGAAAGCCGCGACCCAGGCCAGACTCCGTTGCCAGTGCAGATCGGCCAGGTAGAAGGCGCCATAGACGAGGCGCAACACGATGAAGGCCAGGGCGAGCTGGTCGATGCGCTCGCTGGCGGCGCCGAGCTGGTGCGCGATGATCACGCCGGCCGCGAACGGCGGGAAGGCCTCGAAACTGTTGTTGTGCGCCCAGTGCGCGCGCTGGCGGAAGCCGGACAGGCGGGCCTGGAACTCCGGCACCTTGCGATTGTTGTAGCCGCCGCCGAACTTGGCGATGCCGGTGAACAGCAATGGCATCAGGGCGGCGGCAAGGACGCACCAGTAGGCAATGGGCATGACGGTCTCCGGGCGGGACGATGGGCGGATGCGGAGTCTGGCACTTGTGAGACACTCCCGCGCGAAATCGCGTCAGGCACAACATGCTCGAACTGTTCGTCGAAGCCGGTCCCCAGTCAGGTCAGCGATTCGCGCTGGCGAACAGCACCGTGCTCGGGCGCGGGCAGTTTGCCGATCTGGTGATCGCCGATCTCGCGGTGTCGCGCCGCCATGCCCAGATCGAACCCGAAGGGGCGACCTGGCTGCTGCGCGATCTGGAGAGCGCGAACGGCACGCGCCACAACGGCAAGGTGCTGCTGGCCCCGGTTCGGCTGGACGACGGCGATGCGGTCGAACTCGGGCAGACGCGCCTGCGCGTGCGCATGGCCGATCGCGGCGAAACCACGTCTGCGCCGCCGCCGCCGCCGTCCGAACACGCGCCGGTCGACGCGATGGCGTTGCCGGAAGCGACGATGATGGAAGCCGACGTGGGTCTTCCGGTGCCGCGAGCGGTGTATCAAACCGCGCCGCCGGGCGAGATGGCGGCCTTCGTGCCGGGTGTCGAGCGGCGGCAGCAGGTGGTGGGCCGATTGCAGTTCTTCCAGCGCATGGCGGAGCTGCTGGCCATCGCCGGCGTGCTCGAACACCAGATGCGCGACGCCCTGGCCGCGCTCGCCGACGTCTTTCCGCGCTGTCGCCGACTGGCCCTGGTGGTGCGGGATTCGCCGCATCGGCCCTGGCGCGTGCTGGCGCATCGGGTATCGGCGGGCGACGAGCTCGATCTCGGCATCGTCCAGGCCATGGCCAATGCGGCCTACGGCGCCCACCGGGTGGTGGTTGCGACCAGCGACACCGCGCCGCCGCCGATCGCGCAGGCGCTGCTGCCGCGCATGCCGGCCGCAGCGGCGGCGGCCGTCCTGTCCAATGCCGGCTCCCAGTTGGGCGTGCTGTATCTCGACGCCCACGACGACAGCGAAGCGCTGGTGGCGCGCGATGCCGATTTCCTGCTGAGCTGCGCCGGTCAATTCGGTGCGCTGGTCGCGGCCTACCGTCACGCCGAAAGCGGACGTCTGCTGCACGCGGACGACTTCGAGATGACCCGCCGCATCCAGCGCCGGTTCCTGCCGGCGGCGACGCCGCGGTTCGACGGCTACGAGATCGCCGACTGCTACAGCGCCGCGCGCATCGTCGGCGGCGACCTGTTCGATTTCCTGACGCTCGCCGACGGGCGCCCGCTGTTCTTCATCGGCGACGTGTCCGGCAAGGGATTCCCGGCCGCGCTGCTCATGGCCCGCATCGGCGCCCACCTGCGTGCGGTCGCGCCGCGTGCGCGCAACGCCGCCGACCTGCTGCGCCTGCTCGACGCGCAAATGCGGCCGGAGCTGGAGAGCGGCATGTTCATGACTGCGGTGGCCGCGGTGCTGGATGCGCCGCGGGGCGGCATCGACATCGCCAGTGCCGGCCATCCGATGCCGCTGCTCCGCCGCGCCGACAGCGGCGTCGAAGTGTTGCCGGTGGTGGCGGCGCCGGCGCTCGGCGTCGGTGGCGGCAACTTCTACGAATCGCATGTCGACCTCGGGCGCGGCGACGGCCTGCTGTTCTACACCGACGGCCTGGACGATGCCCGCAATGCCGCCGACGAGGCGTTCGGCTTGCCGCGCGTCAAGACCCTGCTGGCGAACGCCCGCTCGGCAGGCCAGGCGGTGGAATCGCTGACCAGTGCGGTCGGCGCCCATCACGGCGACATCGAGCCTTTCGACGACCTCGCCCTGATCGCGCTGTGGCGACGCTGATCCCTGTCCGGCGGACCTAGTCCTTGCCGAACAGGCGTTTCCAGCGGCTGTCCGGCGGTGTCGGCGGCGCGGAGGCGGCGGGTTTGGCCGCGACCGCCGGGCCGACCACGGTCGAACGCTTCTGCAGCGCCTCGGCGCTGGCCGGAACCCCGAGCAGATTGGCCGCGGCCTCCGTCCGTTCGGGGTCGCCGGATGCAGGCGTCGTGCCGGCGTTCGCCCCCAGCAACTGTGCGGCCGTGTCGACCAGCCGAGCCGGCGTATCGAGGCGGTTCGGGTGCTGGTCGAGCGCCGCGTGGCGGTTCGGGAACAGCGAAAACATGCCGGTGAATCCGGCGATGTCGAAGACCTGGCGCACGCTCGCGGACAGGCCGCAGAGGCGCACCGAGCCGACGCCGCCGTCGAGACGCTTGGCCAATGCCAGCAACACGCG
This sequence comes from Ahniellaceae bacterium, assembly GCA_044229785.1. Lineage (GTDB taxonomy): Bacteria > Pseudomonadota > Gammaproteobacteria > Xanthomonadales > Ahniellaceae > JADKHK01. Next base: position 6,371 of record JBGASK010000044.1, on the reverse strand, counting down.
CAGACCTGCCGAGCTGACGTAAACCACGGCCGCGAGGTCGATCACGAAATGCTTGCGGCCGGCGTGGCCGGCGTCGTCGAGGACCAGTTCCAGTTCGCCCGCGGTTTCGGAATCGAGCCGGCCGCTCGGGGCGACCAGCAGGACCTGGCCATGCAGTTCCTGAAGAATGTCCACTTAGGGTTCCGCCTGCACGGCGAGATCGACGCTGCCGAAACGCAAGGTGTCGCCGATCGCGAAACGCGCCGCGACGCCGGGCTTGAGGCGCTGGCCGTTGTGGAAGGTGCCGTTCAAGGTGCCCACTTCCTCGCGCACCATCCAGTTCGCGCCCTCCTTCAGGATCTTGGCGTGGCGCCGCGACAGCGAGCGCTGTGCATCCAGCGGCCCGAGATTCACCTCCGGCGTGGTGCCGGTCACCGGGTCCGGTCGTCCGACCAGGAACTCGACGCCGTCGCTCAGGCTGAACAGCGTCTGGGTGGCCAGGTGCACGAGGCGGGGGGTGGCCGCGGCGGCATCGGCTTCTTCGCGTACGGGCGGGACTTTCGGCAGCGGGGTGAATTCGGCGGCGGCACGGCGAACCTCGACCGGGTAAGGCACGGTCGTGTCGCCGCCGCCCGACTCGGCGCGACGCAATCGCCCCGCCAGCTTGCGCATGATGCGGATGGCGATCTCGACATTGCCGGCAATCACGCCCGGGAAGGCGGCGCGGTCGATGCGCAGCAGCTTCGTCGGCGCGCGCGCGACGGCGGTGGCGAAGCGCGGCTGGTCTTCGAGGATGGCCATTTCGCCGAAGAAGTCGCCGGGACCGAGCGTGGCGAGCGGCTCCCGGCCGCGGGCGGCGCGCAGGATGTCGATGGCACCGGATTCGATGATGTACATCTCGGCGCCGTCGTCGCCCTCGCGGAAGACGATCTGCCCCGAGGGCACCATCAAGAACATTTCCTGCGACATGGATCGCGGCACTCCGTGCGTGGATGGCGAATTATGCGGAGCCGTCACAACACGTGACAATGGTCGGCGCGCGCTAGGCTAGCGCGAAGCGAGGCGGGAGGCGGGGCGGATCACGATGTGGCGTCGTCGGCTGGGGATGATCGGCCTCCTGTGCGGGATCGCGGTCGCGGCGCAGGCCCAGATCCTGCGCCTGCCGGCGGCGGCCTGTGCGGAACAGGGCGAATCTGCGGACGGATTCGAGGCGGCTTGGCCCAGCTGGCCATCGCGCGGCTCGGGCGGCGTGGCCGGCAGCGGCGTGCGCAGCATCGCCATCCCGGGATTCGAGGCCCTTCCTGCGTATGCCCAGCGCAGCTACTTCTGGTTCGTGCCGGAACCGGCGCCCGCCGGGCCGATGCCGCTGGTGGTGGCGCTGCACGGCACTGCCGGTTCGCCGGCCAATGCCTACAACGAGGCACGGATCGTGCGTGACCTGTGGGTCGATGCCGCGCGCCGGCACGGGTTCGCCGTGGTCTCGCCGGTGGCCGGCGGGAGCCGCGGCAGCTGGATCGCGCCGCTCGCGGCCGGCGATGCACCCACCGACTACGACGTGATCGCCGCCGTGATGGCGGACATCGAATCGCGTTTCGACATCGAGCGCGCCCGGCGTTATCTGTGGGGGTTCTCGGCCGGCGGGCACGTCGCGCTGGATCTGGTCGTGAATCCGCTGCACGCGGGGTTCGGGCGACGCCAGTTCGCGGCGGTCGGCGTCAATGCCGGCGTGTTGGCGGGGCTCGCCTGCAGCGGACTGGACGATGCCGCCTGCCGCGCCGCCCTGCGCCAGGCCTTTCCGCGTCTGCCGGTTCAGGTTCTGGTGGGGGATGCCGACAGTCTGCGCACGCATGCGGAGGGCGATGCGTCGCGTTTTCTGGGCGAAGGCTGGGTGGATGCCCGCAATTACCGTTACGAGGAGTTCGCCGGCGGGCACTGGGTCGGGCTCGATCATCCCGGCCGTCAATGGGACTGGTTCTGCCAGTTCGGCCGGCTGCTCGATCCGATCGAGCGTTTCCGGCTGCGCCCGGCGCTCCCCTGAACGATTGCACCGGGCGGGTGCGCCGACGGTGCTTTTCACGTCTTCCTTGCCTTGCGCGTTCAAACATTAGCTGGCTAAAATCCCGCTGCTTTATCGGCGGCTTTTGGCGCCGTCTTCTTCCCGCGGATCCCCTTCGAGCGCATGGCCATGAGCACGCAACTTGCACACGGCCGCAGCCTCGTCCCCCGGATCGCGTTGGCGGAGGCGGTGACGACGGCAATCGCGGCTCTGGGCTTCGCACTCGCCTCGGCGCAATCGGCGCTGGCGGTGCTGCTCGGCGGGGCGCTGGTGGTGGTCGGAACCCTGCTGTTCGGCTGGCGCATGTTCGCCGCCGGCGTGGGGTCGTCGGGCACCGCGCTGGCCTCGATGCTGGTCGGCAAGGCGATGCAATGGATCACGCTGGCGCTGGGACTGTTTCTGGTCCTCGGCGTCTGGCACTTCCCGGTGGTTCCCGTGGTGTCTGGCGTCATCGCCGCCCAGGTGGGCTTCTGGATCGGAACCGGATTAATTCGTTGAGCCCCACACCATGTCGGATCAAGCCGAAAAACTGACGCCCACCGAGTACATCCAGCATCATCTGGGTCATCTCGCCCACGACCTGACGCCCACGGTCGGCAAGGACGGCTTCATGGCCGTGCATGTCGACACGATGGTGATGTCCTTCGTGCTCGGACTGATCATGTGCCTGGGATTCTGGTTCGCGACGCGCAAGGCCACGGCCGGCGTGCCCGGCAAGTGGCAGGCCTTCGTCGAGATCGTGCTCGAATTCATCGACAAGCAGGCCAAGGACGCCTACCACGGCACCAGCAAGCTGGTGACGCCGGTGGCGATCACGCTGTTCTGCTGGATCATCCTGATGAACGCGATGGACTTCATCCCGGTCGATTTCATTGCGACCGTGGCCGGGTTCGTCGGCCAGCACGTCTTCGGCGTGGACCCGCATTCGGTGCACTGGCGTCCCGTCCCGACGGCCGACGTCAACGCGACGCTGGCGATGTCGATCACCGTGTTCTTCCTGATGATCTTCTTCGCGCTGCGTGCCAAGGGCATCGGCGGCTTCGTGCATGAACTGTTCACCGCGCCGTTCGGCAAGTGGATGTTCCCGGCCAACCTGCTGCTCAATGCCGTCGAACTGCTGTCGAAGCCGGTGTCGCTCGCGATGCGACTGTTCGGCAACATGTACGGCGGCGAGATCGTCTTCCTGCTGATCTGGGTGCTCGGCGGCGCCGGTTTCGGCGGCGCGATCGCCTCGGCCGTCTTCGGCCTCGGCTGGGGGCTGTTCCACATCCTGATCATCATCCTGCAGGCCTTCATTTTCATGATGCTTTCGGTCGTGTACCTGAGCCTCATGGAAGAGCATCACTGATTTCGCTTCACCCTTCCATCAATACCGTAGACGGAGAAACACCATGGAAGCTCTCATCGCCACGATCAACGCTTCGACCGCGCTCGCCATCGGCATCATGATCGGCCTCGCCGCGCTCGGCGCCGGTATCGGTATGGCCCTCATGGCCGGCAAGTTCCTGGAATCGGCCGCACGCCAGCCGGAACTGATCCCGGTGCTCCAGGTGCGCATGTTCATCACCGCCGGCCTGATCGACGCGGCCTTCATCATCACGGTCGCCGTTGCGCTGATGTTCGCGTTCGCCAACCCGCTCACGGCGGCCATCACCGGCTGATCGAGCGACCGTCGCGCGGCGCGAGCCGCATGACGGTCACCAGTGGCACCGGACGGCGCGCGAGCGCCACCGGTGCGCCAATGCGGAGCAATACGCCATGAACATCAACCTGACGCTGTTCGCGCAGGCGCTCATGTTCGCCGGCTTCATCTGGGTCGTCGCGACCAAGATCTGGCCGCCGCTCTTGAACGCCATCGAAGAACGCCAGAAGAAGATCGCCGACGGCCTCGCCGCCGCCGACAAGGCCAAACAGGAACTCGCCGATGCCGACGCCCGCGTCGCCGACGAGATCAAGAAGGCCCGTGTCGACGCCGCGCAGATCACCGACAAGGCGCATCAGCAGGCCGTCCAGATCGTCGACAAGGCGAAGCAGGACGCGATTGCCGAAGCCGCGCGCCAGAAGGCCGCCGCCGAAGCCGAGATCGCGAACCTGTCGTCGAAGGCGAAGGAAGTGCTGCGCGCCCAGGTCGCCGGTCTCGCCGTGAAGGGCGCGGAGAAGATTCTCGGTCGCGAAATCGACGCGAATCGCCACCGCGATCTGCTCGACCAGGTCGCCGGCGAGATTTAAGCGATGAGCAGCCGCGAAACGCTTTCTCGCCCGTACGCCCGCGCCGCGTTCGAACTCGGCAAGGGCCAGAACGCGCTGTCCGACTGGTCGGCCAAGCTCGGTTTCGCGGCTGCGGTTGCGGCCCGGCCGGAGGTCGTCGACCTGATCGGCAATCCGCGCATCACGGCGGAACAGCTCAAGGCGCTGTTCCTGCCGAACGGCGAAGCCGCGGACGGCGCTTTCGCGCTGTTCGTCGCCCAGCTCGCGGCCAACCGCCGCCTCGCCCTGATGCCGGACATCGCGGCCCAGTTCGAGCAGCTGAAGCGCGAGTCGGAACGCGTGCTCAAGGTGCGCGTGAAGACCGCGGTGGCGCTGGAAGCCTCGCAGGCGGCCTCGATCCAGGCCTCGCTGGCGAAGCGTTTCGCGCGCGACATCGTGATCGAATCGAGCATCGATCCGTCGGTGCTCGGCGGTGCGGTGATCGATGCCGAAGGTCTGGTCATCGACGCTTCGGTCCGCGGCAAGCTGGAACGCCTGCAGCAGGCGCTGGCGCAGTAATCCATCCGGCCTGGCGCGACCTCGCGACGGGCCGGTCAAAGTTTTCACCCTTTCGGGAACAGTCATGGCCAACCAACTCAACCCCAGCGAAATCAGCGAGCTGATCAAGAACCGCATCGAGCAGTTCAAGACCGGCGCGACCGCCCGCAACGAAGGCACGATCACCGCGGTCTCCGACGGCATCGTGCGCATCCACGGCCTCGCCGACGTGATGCAGGGCGAAATGATCGAGATGCCGAACAACACGTTCGCGCTCGCGCTCAACCTCGAGCGCGACTCCGTCGGCGCGGTGGTGTTGGGCGACTACGAACACCTGCGCGAAGGCGATGCGGTCAAGACCACCGGCCGCATTCTCGAAGTGCCGACCGGCCCGGGCCTGCTCGGTCGCGTCGTCGACGCGCTCGGCAATCCGATCGACGGCAAGGGCGCCATCGTGTCCGAGGTCAGCGCCCCGATCGAAAAGGTCGCCCCGGGCGTGATCTGGCGCAAGTCCGTCGATCAGCCGGTGCAGACCGGTTACAAGTCGGTCGACGCGATGATCCCGATCGGCCGCGGCCAGCGCGAGCTGGTCATCGGCGACCGCCAGACCGGCAAGACCGCACTCGCCATCGACGCCATCATCAACCAGAAGTCGTCGGGCATTAAGTGCGTCTACGTCGCCATCGGTCAGAAGAACTCGACCATCGCGAACATCGTGCGCAAGCTCGAAGAACATGGCGCGATGTCCTACACGACCGTGGTCGCGGCGTCGGCCTCCGAATCGGCCGCCATGCAGTACATCGCGCCGTACTCGGGCTGCACGATGGGCGAATACTTCCGCGATCGCGGCGAAGACGCCCTGATCGTGTACGACGATCTGTCCAAGCAGGCCGTGGCCTACCGCCAGATCTCGCTGCTGCTGCGCCGTCCGCCGGGTCGCGAAGCGTATCCGGGCGACGTGTTCTATCTGCACTCGCGCCTGCTCGAACGCGCTTCGCGCGTCAGCGAGGAATACGTCGAGAAGTTCACCAATGGCGCCGTGAAGGGCAAGACCGGCTCGCTGACCGCGCTGCCGATCATCGAAACCCAGGCCGGCGACGTCTCGGCCTTCGTGCCGACCAACGTGATTTCCATCACCGACGGCCAGATCTTCCTGGAAACCGATCTGTTCAACGCCGGCATCCGCCCGGCCGTGAACGCCGGCATCTCGGTGTCGCGCGTCGGCGGCGCCGCGCAGACCAAGATCGTCAAGAAGCTGTCGGGCGGCGTGAAGCTTGCGCTCGCGCAGTACCGTGAGCTCGCGGCCTTCGCGCAGTTCGCGTCCGACCTCGACGCGGCAACGCGTGCGCAGCTCGAACGCGGCCAGCGCGTCACCGAACTGATGAAGCAGAAGCAGTACGCGCCGATGTCCATCTCCGAACTCGCGATCTCCGTCTATGCGGCCGAGAAGGGCGCGCTGGACGACATCCCGGTTGCGAAGATCCTGCCGTTCGAACGTGGTCTGCACGCCTTCATGCACGCCAACCACGGCGCGCTGATGCAGGACCTCGTCAAGACCGGCGACTGGAACGACAAGATCGAAGGCGTGTTC
>JBGASK010000161.1:0-5261 GCA_044229785.1 Ahniellaceae bacterium | reverse complement strand
GCGAATCGCTGCATGCCAAGGCATTCGGGACCGTGCTCGGCATGTTGTTCGACCTCGTCGTCGGCATCGTCACCGGCGCCATCGTGCTTGCCGGCGTCGCGGGCGTGCAGAAGCTGCGCGGCAAGTCGGCCTGATCGTCGCGTTCATCGTCTTCGTCCGGATCCAGTACGGTTGAACACTTCACGCACCATCGCCGACACGCCGGCCATGCCCGGCATTCGCCTCGACATCTGGCTTTGGGCGGCGCGCTTCTTCAAGACGCGCAGCCTGGCGAAGCAGGCGATCGAGGGCGGCAGGATTTCGGTGGACGGCGCGACCGTGGCGAAGGCGTCGAAGCTCGTGCATGTCGGCGATGTGCTGGTCGTGCAGCGTGGCGAGGAACGCTTCGAGTTGCGCGTGCTCGGGCTCGACAGCGCACGCGGACCGGCCAGCGTGGCGCAGGCGTTGTATGCGGAAACCGATGATGGCCGCGCGCGTCGCGAAGCGGAGGTCGTGCGGCGGCGCGACGAGCGCGCGGGCTATCGGCCGCCCGAGTCGCGCCCGAACAAGAAGGCGCGGCGCCTGATCCGGGCGCTCGGCGACATCGACGCGATGTAACGCTCAGAACGTGTAGCCGAAGCGTTCGATGTCTTCGGAAAAATGGCGCGCGAGCAGTTCGCGTGATTCGGCATCGAAGTAGTCGCGGTAGTGGTGGCGCCGGCCGACGTTGCTTCGCGGAAGCAGGATCGGCGCCATGCCGATGCGCGCACGGACGCGGTCGAAATCCGACTGCAGGGATTCGTAGCGCATCACGAATTCGACGCCGCATCGGCCGTCCGCATCGAACAGGATGGCGCTCTGCGGCCGCGTCACATGGCGGTAGTCGTGGCCGTCCGTCGGCAGGTTTTCCAGCACCTCGCGCAACGGTCGCGTCCGTGTGCTGGCGCAATATTTCCAGCCGGACACGAACCTGTCCCAGGGATTCCGCACGATCGAGAACCGGAAGTAGTCCGCTGGAAGGCGGGCGAACTCGGCATCGAGCACGCCGTTGTTGGCGACGTGCCAGTTGGCGTCGTCGGGGGTCAGTCCGAGCGCGCGGATGATGGATGTGCCGGCGCATTTGCGCTGATGCACGAAGATGCAGCGATGACGATGACTGATCATCGCCCGGCTTCAGCAAGCGCTTCCGCGAATCGGCGTTCCGGAAAGGCGGTGCTGCGCCGTTCGCGCAGCAGGCCAAGCGCCTCGGCCAGCGTATTCGATGCCTCGGCCTGGCCGGAGCGGCGCTGACAGGCCGCCAGCACGGCCAGCGCATAGCCGCGGTTGGCATCGGGGTCCTCGAACGCTTCGAGTGCGTTGCGTGCAAGCTCGCAGTCGACCACGGCATCGGTGCGGGCGAGGTCGACACGGGTGCGTTCGAGATGTGCGCGCGCCAGCGACGACGTGCCGTTCTTGCCGAGTTGCGTATAGACCCGTTCGGCGAGATCGAGCTGCGCCGCTGCGTCGTCGTATTGGCCCAATGCCAGCAAGGTGCGGCCGAGTCCGATGGCGGTGATGCCGACCGCCGCATCGAGCTCGCCGAACTTCGCCATGGCGGTGGCCTGTGCCTTGCGCCAGAACGGCTCGGCTTCGTCGGCGCGGTCGCTGTCGAGCAATGCGCGCGCGAGCCCCGCCTGACTCGCAGCGACGCCGGGATGTGACTCGCCGTATCGCCCGATCTGCGCGCGCAGCACATCGCGGTAGATGGCTTCGGCATCGGCCCAGCGCCCGAGTTCGGTGAGATTGCGCGCGAGGTTGTGCCGTGTCGTGTCGACCGAAGGATGGTCTTCGCCGAAGATCGCGAGTTTCACGCGGAGGGCTTCGCGCAGCAGCGGCTCGGCCTGCTCCGGCAGGCCGCGTCGGCTGTAGTTGGTCGCGAGTTGGGCGGCCAGCGCCGCGCGTCCGGGATGGATCGGCGGCGTCTCGCGCGCGATCTGCGCCAGCGCCGCGCGCAGCACGCCCTCGGCCTCGTCGGCGCGGCCGGTGGCGTGCAGCAGCGACGAAAACGGGATCGCGGCCTCGGGATCGGGATGGCCGTTCAGGCGCTCGAAGGTGGCCATGCCGCGGCGGAACAGGGGCTCGGCGATGGCGTACTCGGAGCGGCTCAACGCCTGGTTCGCGAGCCGCAGGTCGATCTGTGCGCGCACTGCATCGCCGCGCGCGTCGTTCGGCAGCACCAGTGCTGCGGCTTCCTGTGCCAGTTGCTCGGATGCGGCGATGTCGCCGATTCGCGTCTTCGCCGTGCCGAGCGCGATCAGCGCCTGGCCGACGATCGCCGCGTCGCCGCTGTCTCGCGCTTCGTCCAGCGATTTCGCGTACAGGTCGTGTGCGGCCTGGGCTTCGCCAAGACCCAGGTTGGCGCTGCCAAGCGCGTCGAACAGCGCGGCGCGCACGTCGGGTTCGTCATCGAGTTGCAGGGGCAAGGTCTCGGCGCCGCGCTTCAGCAGTTCGACGGCGGTGACGTCGCGACCGAGGTTGGCGTTCGGGTCGGCGAACTCGAACACCGAGGTCAGGAAGTCGAGTGCGCGCGTCGACTTCAGCGCTTCGCGACGTGCAAGGTCTCGTTCGAGACGCGCCTGCTCGGCTTGCCACACCGCGATGGCGAGCCCGCCGATCAGCGACAGCAAGGCGATGGCTGCGAGTGCGGTCGCGAGCGCATGGCGCTGCAGGAACCGCGTGGCCCGATAGCGCCAGCGGCCGCGCCGGGCCAGGACCGGCTGCTTCGCGAGATGGCGGCGCAGATCGTCGGCCAGGGCTTCGACCGAGGCGTAACGGTCTTCGGGTTGCTTGCGCAGCGCCATGAGCACGATGGCGTCGAGATCGCCGCGCAATCGCCGCTGCAGCGCGTTCGTGTCGAGCGCGCCGACATGGGCGATGTCGATCGGCTGCGGCCGCGTCAGGATGCGCGAGGGCGCTTCCGGTTCCTGCGTCAGGATGGCCTGCTCGTAAGCGGCGGGCGTCGACGCCGTCTGGCCGTAGGGACGGCGTCCGGTCAGCAGTTCGTACAGCAGCAGGCCGAGCGCGTAGACATCGACGCCGGTGGTCGCGACTTCGCCGCGTACCTGCTCGGGAGCGGCGTAGTCCGGCGTGAACATGCGGATCGCCGACACGTCGCGGCCAGCGTCGCCTTCGAGCAGCTTGGCGATGCCGAAGTCGAGCAGCTTCACCTGACCGTCGCGGTCGACGAGGATGTTCGACGGCTTGAGGTCGCGATGCACGATGAGGCGGCGGTGCGCGTGCGCGACGGCGTCGCAGACCGTCAGCATCAGGCGCAGGCGCGCGTCCAGATCGAGCCGACGCTGTTCGCACCAGCGCCGGATCGGTTCGCCGTCGACGTATTCGAGAACAAGAAAAGGCGATTCGTCGACCATGCCGCCGTCGAGCAGGCGCGCGATGTGCGGATGGTTCAGCGCCGCAAGGATCTGGCGTTCGGCGCGGAAGCGGCGCAGCAGCTCGTCGTCGCGCCAGCCCGGCCGCATCAGCTTGACCGCGGCCTGCTGCACGTAGGCGCCATCGTCGCGTTCGGCCAGCCAGACCGCTCCCATGCCGCCGCGTCCGATCTCGCGCACCAGTTTCCAGGCGCCGACGCGGCGCCCGGTCCAGGCGTCGCGCTGCGCGTCTTCTTCGGCGCGATTCAGGGATTGCAGCAGTTCCGGTGCGGCCGCGCCGATCGACGTGTTCGCGTCGACCGGCTGCGCATCGGCCGCGATCAGCGCATCGACCTCGGCGCGCAGTTCGGCATCGTCGCCGCAAGCGCCCTGCAGGAATCCGGCGCGCGCCGTACCGTCCAGATCGATGGCCTGTTCGAAGATGCGGCGAATCTGTTGCCAGCGTTCTGACTGCATGGGTGGCGGGACGATCGGGGATACTTCGGAATATACGGGCACAACGGCGGTTGCGGATCATCGACCTGCCGCGCTCGATCGATTGCAAGGAGCCTGCCCTGAATACCCATCCGCTTTCGCGCCTGTTCGCCTTCGCCCGCCCGTATCGCCGCAATGCCGCGCTGGCCACGGTCTATTCGGTGCTGAACAAGTTCTTCGACGTCTTGCCGGAACTGCTCATCGGCGTGGCCGTCGATGTCGTCGTCAACCGGAAGCAGAGCTTCCTGGCCGGGCTCGGCATCGAAGATCCGATGACGCAACTCGGCTGGCTGACGATGCTGACCATTTTGATCTGGGTATTCGAGTCGGTCTTCGAATACCTGTATGCGCTCAAGTGGCGCGGACTGGCTCAGGACCTGCAGCACGAGCTGCGCCAGGCCGCCTATGCGCACGTGCAGAAACTGCCGCCGGATTTCATCGCGCGCGAACGCAGCGGCAAGCTGATGGCGCTGATGAACGAGGACGTGAACCAGATCGAGCGTTTCCTCAACACCGGCGCGAACGATTTGATCCAGGTGTTCTGTTCCAGCCTGATGGTCGGCGCCGTGTTCTTCGTCATCACCGCCGACCTCGCGGTGCTGGCCCTGTTGCCGATCCCGCTGATCCTGTTCGGCGCGTTCTGGTTCCAGCGACGGCTGTATCCGCGTTACGTGGCGGCGCGGGATGCGGCCGCGGTGGTGTCGAATCGGCTCAACAACAATCTCGCCGGCATGGCCACGATCCAGGCCTACACGGCCGAAGATTTCGAACGCGAACACGTGCGCGCGGCGTCGGACCAGTTCCGCGCGCGCAATGCCGAAGCGATCCGGTTCGCCGCAGCAATCACGCCCGTCATTCGCATGGCCATCCTCGCCGGCTTCGTCGCGACGCTGTTGTATGGCGGCTATCTTGCATTGAACGAGCGTATCGGCGTCGGCAGCTATTCGGCGCTGGTCTACCTGACCCAGCGATTGTTGTGGCCGATGACGCGGCTCGCCGACATGACCGACCTGTACCAGCGTGCGATGGCCTCGGTGAATCGGGTGATGGATCTGCTGGAGACGCGTGTGCCGGAGCGCGGCACGCGGCGCATCGAACGGCGTCCGCAGGGCGCGTTGCGCTTCGACGATGTCGGCTTTGCCTATGGCGACACGCCGACCTTGTCCGGCGTCACCATGGACGTGCCGGCGGCGCAGACGGTGGCGCTGGTGGGCGGCACCGGCAGCGGCAAGAGCACCTTGCTGAAACTGCTGTTGCGGTTCCACGATCCGGCCCGCGGACGCATCCTGCTCGATGGTGAAGACATCGCCGCGATCGATCCGGTGGCGTTGCGGCAACGCATCGGCTATGTGGCGCAGGATCCGTTCCTGACCGACGGCA
>JBGASK010000160.1:0-5278 GCA_044229785.1 Ahniellaceae bacterium | reverse complement strand
CTGATAGAGCGCGCCGAGGGTGTCGAGATCGGCGAGGCGGACGTGTTCGTCGACCTTGTGGATGGTGGCGTTGACCGGTCCGAGTTCGACGATCTGGCTGCCGAGCGCGGCGATGAAGCGACCGTCCGAGGTACCGCCGCCGGTGTCGGCCACGGTGCTCGCGATGCCGTGCGCCTGCAACGCCGCGTGCGTGGCATCGCGCAACGTGCCGTCGGCGGTCAGGAACGGTGCGCCGGAGATTTCCCAGACGATGCGGTAGTCGAGGCCGTGCTTCACGAACACGGCTTCGGTCGCGCGCATCAGGTCTTCGGTGCGCGACGCGGTGCCGAAGCGGAAGTTGAAATCGATGCGGACTTCGCCCGGAATCACGTTGAACGCGCCGGTGCCGCCGTGCATGTTCGAGATCTGGAAGCCGGTCGGCGGGAAATGGGCATTGCCTTCGTCCCAGCGGATCGCGGCGAGTTCGGCCAGCGCCGGTGCAGCGGCATGGATCGGATTCAGCGCCTTCTCCGGAAACGCGACATGGCCTTGCACGCCACGCACGCGCAGATGCCCGTGCAGCGAGCCGCGGCGACCGATGCGGATGCGATCGCCCAGCGTGTTTTCGCTTGACGGTTCGCCGACCACGCAGAAATCGATCGCCTGTCCGCGGCGCAGAAATTCGTCGACGACGTGGCGGATGCCATGCACGGCCTCGCCTTCCTCGTCGCTGGTCAGCAACAGGCCGATCACGCCCGGATGCGCCGGGTGCGCGGCGACGAAGCGCTCCAGCGCCACCACCATCGCGGCGACGCTGCCCTTCATGTCGGCCGCACCGCGCGCGTACAAGACGCCTTCACGCACCTGCGGTTCGAACGGCGGCGAGGTCCACGCCGACAGATCGCCGGTCGGCACCACGTCGGTATGACCGAGGAAGGCGAACACCGGCCCGACGCTGCCATGCCAGGCCCACAGATTGCGCACGCCGCCGGCATCGATCGGTTCGACGACGAAGCCCGCATGCTGCAGCCGCGACGCGATCAGGTCCTGGCAGCCAGCGTCGTCCGGCGTCACCGAGGCGCGTCGGCAGAGTTCGATGGTCAGCGCCGCGATGTCCGAGATCGTGCTCACGTCGTCGCCTTCGCAGCGAGGAAACGCTTCTCGTACAGCCCGCCGGTGAAACCGATCATGAGCTCGCCGTCGATCAGCGCGACCGGGCGTCGCACCAGGCTCGGGTATTCGCGCACCAGCAGCACGTATTCCGCATCGCTCTGCGGGTCCTTGCGATTCGGCGGCAGGCCGCGCCAGGTGGTGCCCGAGCGATTGATCAACTTGTCCCAGCCGATCTGTTTCGCCCAGGCCTTCAGCGCATCGCCCGGAATCGGATGGAGCTTGTAGTCGATGAACTGGTGCGCCACGCCTTCGCGTTCCAGCCACTTGCGCGCCTTCTTGCAGGTGTCGCAGTTCGTCAGGCCGTAGAGGATCGGCGCGGCCATCAGTCGATGCCGCGCAGCAGGTCGTTGAGACTGGTCTTGGACCGCGTCTTCGCATCGACCTTCTTGACGATGATGGCCGCGTACAGGCTGTGCGTGCCGTCCTTGGCCGGCAACGAACCGGACACGACGACGCTGCCCGCGGGCACGCGGCCGTAATGGATTTCGCCGGTCTCGCGGTCGTAGATGCGCGTGCTCGATCCGAGGAACACGCCCATGCCGATCACCGACCCGCGTTCGACGATGACGCCTTCGACCACCTCCGAACGCGCGCCGATGAAGCAGTCGTCCTCGATGATGGTCGGGTTCGCCTGCAGCGGTTCGAGCACGCCGCCGATGCCGGCGCCGCCCGAGAGATGCACGTTCGCACCGACCTGCGCACAGGAACCAACCGTGGCCCAGGTATCGACCATGGTGCCGGCACCGACGTGCGCGCCGATGTTGACGAAACTCGGCATCAGCACCACGTCCTTCGCGATGTGGGCGCCGCGACGCACGATCGCGCCCGGCACCACACGCGCACCGGCATTGCGGAACGCGGCCTCATCGTAGCCTTCGTAACGCAGCGGCACCTTGTCGAAATACGGCGCCGGCGCGCCGTCCATGACGCGATTGCCTTCGATGCGGAACGACAGCAGCACCGCTTTCTTCACCCATTGATGCACGATCCAGCCGCCGTCGGCGGGTTCGGCGACACGCAGCGTGCCGGCTTCCAGTTGCGCCATCACCTCGTTCACCGCAGGACGCACGGCCGAGTCGATGTCGGCGGGCGAGAGTTCCATGCGCCGCTCGAAAGCGGCGTCGATCGTTGCTTGCAATGTGCTCATCTCAGGGGTGCCAGTTCATGGGCCAGGGTGCGCTCCAGCGCCAGCGTCGCGGCAGCGTCGAGCGCGCGGTCGTGTTCGTCGGACAGCACGAAGAAGTCTTCGACGCGTTCGCCGAAGGTGGCGATGCGCGCGTCGTGCACGCGCACGCCGCAGGCGCGGAAGGCCTGGGCAACATGCGCCAGCAGGCCCGGGCGATCGGAACAGACCAGGGCCAATTGCGTGCGTGCGCCGCCGTCGCGGTCGCCGAACTCGACGCGCAAGGGCACGTGGAAATGTTTCTGCTGACGCGACCAGGCACGGCGCGCCGGGGTCAGGTTCAATTCGGGTTTGCCGAGTTCATCGGTCAGGCGCCGGCACAGGTCGTCGCTGCGGGCGGCGTCGCCGAGCGGCTGACCTTGCGCGTCGAGGATCTGGAAGGTGTCGAGCACGCGGCCATCGCGGGTGGTGACGATGCGTGCATCGTGGACATTGATCTGCATGCGGTCGAGCACGGCCGTGATCGTCGCGAACAGGCCGTCGCGGTCGCGCGAGATCACCAGCAATTCGCTGCCGCCTTCGTCGCTGCGGATCGCGACGCGCGCCAATGCGGCACCATCGTGCGCGAGCACCTGCTCGGCGTGCCAGGCCAGTTGCGCCGGCGAGAAACGCAGCACGCTGTCTTCCGGATAGTCGGCCCAGACCTGCTCGGCCGCGGCGACATCGCCACCGCTCGCCTGCAGCAACTCGCGGGCGTGGCCCAGCGTTTCGGCGACGCGTTCGCGGCTATGCACCGGATGTTCGAGACCGCGGCGCAACGCGAAGCGCGTGGCGTTGTAGAGATCGACCAGCAGCCGATCCTTCCAGGTATTCCAGAGTTTCGGGCTGGTTCCGGAAATATCGGCCACGGTCAGCAAGTACAGGTAATCGAGGCGTTCCCAGTCGGCCACGAGGGTCGCGAACTTGTGCACGACGGCCGGATCGCCGATGTCCTGCTTCTGCGCGGTGATCGACATGTCGAGATGATGGCGCACCAGCCACGCGACCAGGTCCGCGTCGGTCTGCGACAGGCCGAGCCAGCGCACGAATTCGCGGGCATCGCGCTCGCCGAGTTCGGAATGGTCGCCGCCGCGGCCCTTGGCGATGTCGTGGAACAGGCCGGCGAGCAGCAGCAACTCGGGCTTGCGCAAGCGCGCGCGCACTTCGACGGCGAGCGGCAAGGTTTCCGCCGTGGCGGTATCGGCAAACCGCGCGAGATGGTCGAGCACGCGCAAGGTGTGCTGGTCGACCGTGTAGGCATGGAACATGTCGTATTGCATGCGCCCGGTCACGCGTTCGAACGCGGGCACGAGGCGACCGAGCAGATCGAGATCGGCCATCGTGCGCAGCACGCGCACGGCGCGCAGCGGCTGCTTCAGGATCGCGCGAAAATGGGCGACGCAGGCGTCGGTGTCGACATCGCGCGCATAGGTCGGCGCGGCCGACTGGATCGCCGCAGCCAGCTCCGGATTCAACCCGTCTGCGGCCGGCGTGCGTGCCAGCCGCTCGCAGACGTTCAGTGCGCCGGCCATCGTGGCCGTCGCTGTCGCCGGATCGCGGTGCGCGAGGCGGCCGCGACGCAATCCGAAATCGTCGTCGTACCAGAGCGTCGGCGAAGGTTCGGTCGCGAGCCGCTCCTCCCAGTCGAGCAGCAGGCGCTGGGTGATGCGGCGCACGCTGGACGCGGCGCGGAAGAAGCCCTGCATCAACTGTTCGACGGCGAGATTTTCGCGATGCTGGTCGGCGTATCCGAACAGTTTCGCGAGCTCGCGCTGGTGGTCGAACAGCAGGCGCTCTTCCTTGCGCTGCACCAGCCGGTGCAGACCGTAACGCAACCGTGCCAGCACCGAACGCGCCTGATCGAGCGCGGCCTGGTCGGCGGCGCTGACGAGCGAACGCGCAGCCAGTTCCTGGACGCGGGCCACGCCGAAACAGCGGCGCGCCATCCAGCCCAGCGTGTCGAGATCGCGGATCGCGCCCGGCCCTTCCTTGAGGTTCGGTTCGAGATTGAACGAGGTGTCGTTGAAGCGGGCGTGGCGCGCGCGCAGTTCGTCCCGCTTGGCGTCGAAAAACGGACGCGACGGCCACACCCGATGCGTGTCGAGTGCGGTCAGGGTGTTCGCCAGCAGCGCCCGGTCGCCGACCAGATACCGCGACTCGAACATCGCCGTGGCCGACGACAGATCCTCGGCGCCGATGCGCACGCATTGTTCCGGCGTGCGCGTGATGTGGCTGACGGTCAGGCCGATGTTCCAGATCGCGGCGAGGAAGCGTTCGATGGCGACCTGCGTTTCGGCGTCGTCGCGATCGATGATCAGCAGCAGGTCGATGTCGGACTGCGGGTACAACTCGCCGCGGCCGTAACCGCCGGTGGCCGCGAGCACCACGCCGTCGCGATTCGCGAGTTCGGCGGTGTAGGCGGCACACAGGGCTTCGTCGACACGATCCGCACGCGCGGCGATCAGCTGTTCGGCCGGCGTGCCGAGCGCGAACGCGGCTTCGTCCTCGAATTGCTTGCGGCGCAGCCGCTCGCGCCATTGCGAGGCGATGAAGGCCGCCGGCGCGGCAGGATCGTTGCCGCGCGCGTCGCTCATGCCGCCGCCCGATCCGCGGCGCCGAGGGTGAGCACCTCGAAGCCGTCCGCCGTCACCGCGATCGTGTGCTCCCACTGCGCCGACAGGGAACGGTCGCGCGTGACCACGGTCCAGCCGTCCGGCATCAATCGCGTGCCGGGGCTGCCGGCATTGATCATCGGTTCGATCGTGAAGGTCATGCCCTCGCGCAGCACCGGGCCGCTCGCGGGTTTGCCGTAATGCAGGATCTGCGGATCCTCGTGATAGATCTGGCCGATGCCGTGACCGCAGTATTCGCGCACCACCGAGAAGCGCTGGGCTTCGGCGAAACTCTGGATGGCATGACCGATGTCGCCGAGCGTGCTGCCCGGCTTGACGGTACGGATGCCGC
>JBGASK010000159.1:0-5401 GCA_044229785.1 Ahniellaceae bacterium | reverse complement strand
GCTCGTTCAACTCGGTCTTGATCGTGTCGATGGCTTCGAGCGCGGTGCGGCGCGTGGTGACGTAGTGCGAGCCCGGGAAGATCGTGCAGCGCGGCAGCTTGCGGCGGATGTGGCCGGTCAGCGGATCAAACACCGACAGCTGCTCGATCTCGCCGTCGAACAATTCGATGCGGATCGCGTCCTGTTCCGACTCGGCCGGGAACACGTCGATGGTTTCGCCGCGCACGCGGTACGAGCCGCGCTTCAGTTCGAACTCGCCGCGCTCGTACTGGATTTCGGTGAGGCGGCGGATCAGTTCGCGTTGTTCGACGCGATCACCACGCACGAGGTGGATGACCATGCGGAAGTATTCGCCCGGGTCGCCGAGGCCGTAGATCGCCGACACCGTCGCGACGATCAGCGCATCCTTGCGTTCGAGCAAGGCTTTGGTCGCCGAGAGACGCATCTGCTCGATGTGTTCGTTGATCGAGGCATCCTTCTCGATATAGGTGTCGCTCGACGGCACGTAGGCTTCGGGCTGGTAGTAGTCGTAGTACGAGACGAAATACTCGACCGCATTGTTCGGAAAGAACTGCTTGAACTCGCCGTACAACTGCGCCGCCAGCGTCTTGTTGTGCGCCATCACGATGGTCGGCTTCTGCACCGCCTGCACCACGTTCGCGATCGTGTAGGTCTTGCCCGACCCGGTCACGCCGAGCAACGTCTGGTGCGCCAGCCCGGCCTCGAAACCCGCGATCAGCTTGCGAATCGCCTGCGGCTGATCGCCGGCAGGCTGGTACTCGGAAACGAGTCGGAACGGGATGGCGTCATCGGTCATTCGGGCATTGTCGCAGATCGACGAATGACCAGTCCTCAAGCAATCCTCGTTTCAGGAAAACCGAATTCTCTGCGCAAGAACTCCAATGTCGGTCCGTGCCGCAGCTTGCAGACGATGTTCTGGTTCGCGAATGCTCCGGCAAACGTCTTGGCTTCGGCTACCGGACATGTTTTCAGCCAATCCACACCTACGACACGCTCGCCATGATCGTCCGCCCGACCTCGGATATCCGGCGCGATCGCCGAAAGCGAGCGACCGTCGACGAGCTTGAACTCGTCTGCTGGCGCAGATTCGGATCGAACGGTTCCAACGCCGAGGTAACCGAGCTTCTTCTGGTATGCAACCAGCGTATCGCCGACCTTAAGGTGTCGGAGCGGGTTGTAGTACCTGGGCGCACCGCCAGCAGTGATGAATCCGTATCGGCGGCGGAGTTCCCAGTCGCGATCGGCGGTGTGATTCACATACCAAATGCCGGACCACGGCGCACGCTCTTTGCGACCTGCGCGCTCTTGGGTCTCAATCGGATCGGCGAGCCACGCACGAACCAGCATTTCCTGGCCTGCAATCCTGTACACGGAGAAAAACACCGCATTGATGTCGATCTCGTGTTCGTCCTGCAGATAGCGAATGATGCGCTCAGACGAGTCGTCCAGTTCCGCGGCGACGATGACCATGCGGTGCGACTTGCATGCACCGTCCGGAAGGTCGAACTCAAACTTTTCCCGGAATGCCTGCGACAACGATTTCGATGCGCGTCGCTGAATAAGCTCGTCGATCTCGCGCGGGGAGCGCTCACGAATCCAGGCCGCATAGTCGAGCACTTGGGCCACCACCTCCCGTGGTGTTCGGTCGCGCTTGAGCTCCACGATGACCAGCTGCCCATCCGCATCCATCGCCAAGATATCGAGTGGTCCTCCGATGGTTCTGGTTTGCCGATCAACAAGCAAAAGCTCTTCGCCCAACAATGACAGGTCGTTGGCAATCCAGTCTTCAAGCCTTCTTTCGGAGTCGAGGACAACGCGATCCTGCTCGACAAGCTTGTTGCCATCCACAAACCAGACTGCGGTATTCAAGGCCATTGCGAACTCCCTTCACGCCTCATCCAGAATCAGTCTCGCCACGATGCGATTGGTCTGTCAAACACTGCAGGTGCGCCAATAGTGAGGACTTGAGCTTCCTGCGAAATCATTCAGGCTGATTTCCGCGCACCGCCGCCTCGATCGCCGCGATGTCGATCTTGCGCATCGTCATCATCGCCGCGAACGCGCGGCTTGCGGCGGCGGGATCGGGGTGGACGATGGCCCGGGTCAGCGCGATCGGCGTGATCTGCCAGTTCAGTCCCCAACGGTCCTTGCACCAGCCGCAGGTGCTTTCCTGGCCGCCGTTGTCGACGATTGCACGCCAGTAGCGATCGGTTTCTTCCTGGTCCGTCGTGGCCACCTGGAACGAGAACGCCTCGCTGTGCTTGAACGCGGGTCCGCCGTTGAGTCCGAGGCAGGGAATGCCGAGCACGGTGAATTCGACGGTCAGCACATCGCCCTTCTTGCCGGACGGGAAATCGCCGGGCGCACGATGGACCGCGCTGACGGACGAATCCGGGAATGTGGCGGCGTAGAACCGGGCCGCGGCTTCGGCGTCGCGGTCGTACCAGAGGCAGATGGTGTTTTTGGCGGGCGTGCTCATCTCATGCGCCCGCAGCGGCCATCGCAGCCGGATCCATCCACATCGGCGCCCAGATGTGGCCGTCGGGGTCCATCAGGTCGCGGCCGTACATGAAGCCATGGTCCTGCACCGGATTGACGTCGGCGACACCGCCGTTCGCGGCCGCCGCTGCGTTCATCGCATCGACTTCGGCGCGACTGTCGAGCGACAAGCCCAGTGCAACTTCGCTCGAATTCGTTGGCGCAATCGGCCGGTCGGAGAAGGTACGCCACTTGGCGTGGGTCAGCAGCATCACGCTGATGTTCTCGCTCCAGACGAAGTGGGCCGCGGTGTCGTCGGACCACTGCGGGCTGTGCACGAAGCCCAGCGCCGTGTAGAAGCGCACCGAGGCAGCGAGATCGGTGACGGGCAGGCTGATGATGATGGTCTTGGGCATTGCGGCGGTTCCTTGAGGTTGGAGACAACGATCCGGGTATCGTCATGAACTGGTCGAACGGCCAACATCGAATTCGACAAGCGCGGCAAGTTTCCTCCCCATCGTGATCGCCACGCTAGGCCGAACCTTCCGTGGAGCCCAGATGGCGGGCCTGTCGCGCCGGCGTGGCGCCGGCCGATTTGCGTGGCCGCGGCGCCGGCAACACCGAATCCGGGGCCTCGAAGGCCAGCCGCGTGCGCCCGCCGGCATCGCGATAGTCGGCGAGCAGGACGGCTTCGACTGCCCTACGGTCCAGCGCACGCACCTCGACCAGATGTTCGTGCAGCAGATGCACCAGGCGTTCGTGCGCCAACGCGTGCGTCTGCTTCGTCTTCGCGTACAACCAGTCGGACAGCGCGAGAAAATGCGCGAACGGCGCTTCGCCGAGCAGCAGTTGCGTCGTGCGCGGGTAACGCCCGGAGTTCGCCACGATGTCCCAGTAGCGCGAGAACCGCGACAGCCGCTGCATCGTCGCGAAGTCGATCACGTCGGTCGCAAGAATGTTGTACGGCGGCTCCGGATTGAAGCGCAGCCCATGCGGCAAGGTGTGCCGTGCGATCGGTGCGCCGCGCAGGCGCTTCAATATCCCGAACTGGATCTCGTGCGGCCCCATGCGCACCAGGCGATCGAAGCCGGCGGCGAAGGTCGCCACGTCTTCGCCGGGCAGGCCGGCGATCAGGTCGACATGCAGATGCGCCTGCGAGTGTTCATGCAGCCAGCGGATGTTCGCTTCGGCGACATCGTTCTTCTGGCGCCGCGAAATGCGCGACTGCGTCGCCGCATCGAAGGTCTGGATGCCGATCTCGAACTGCAGCGTGCCCGGCGGAAACTTCGCGATGCCGGCCTTGAGCTTGTCCGGCAGGTGATCCGGGATCAGCTCGAAATGCACGAAGGGCGGATCGGCCGGGTTCGCGTCGAGTTTCGTCAGGAAGAAGTCGAGGATCGCGAGCGAAGTATCGACCTTGAGGTTGAAGGTGCGGTCGACGAACTTGAACTGGCGCACGCCGCGCTGCCACAAGGCCTCGATGTTCGCGAGAAAAGCGTCGAGCGGAAACGGCCATGCGGTCTTGTCGAGCGCCGACAGACAGAACTCGCACTTGAACGGACAGCCGCGAGACGCCTCGACATAGATGTGCCGGCGCGCCACATCCTCGTCGTCGTATTCGGCGTAGGGCATCACGATCCGGTCGAGCGGAGGCTGTACGCCCGGCATGATCTTCGCGACCGGCGTTTCGCCCGCAAACAATTGCGTGCACAAGGCGGCGAAGGTGACGTCGCCCCAACCGGTGACGACATGATCGGCATAGGCGCAGATGCGGCTCTCGTTCGTCTCGTAGCTGACTTCGGGGCCGCCGAGCACGACGATGACCTCGGGCGCCACCGCCTTCAGCATCGCGACCAGGCGTGTCGCTTCCTCGACGTTCCAGATGTAGACGCCGACACCGACGATGCGCGGCTGTTCGGCGAGGATCTTCTCGACGATCTCTTCGGACTTCTGGCCGATGACGAATTCGCGGATGCACGAATGTTCGCGCAATGCGCCCAGGTTCGCGCGCAGGTAACGCAGCCCGAGCGACGCGTGCGCATAACGCGCGTTCAAGGTGGTGAGGACGATGTCGGTCATGCTCGGATGATGACCGAGGCGGCACGGGCGAAGCCAGCGCCGCGCTAGCATGGCGGCCGCTTCCACACCCGCCGGAGTTCGCGATGCGCCCTGCCCTGCTGATCTCGACCCTAGTCCTGCTGAGCGCCTGCGCCACGACGCGCACGCCCGAGGCCCCATCCACTGCGCCGGTCTCGGCCTTCGACAAGGCACGCGAGTTCGATCGCATCGTCGTCGCCGGGCAACCGACGCTGGACGACCTGAAGTCGCTCAAGGAACGCGGCATCACCCGCGTGTTCAACCTGCGCGGCGTCGAGGAAATGAAGCCGGAGGCCATCGGCTTCGATGAAGCCGCGGAACTGGCGGCACTCGGCATCGACTACCGCAATCACCCGATCGACAAGCCGGAGGCGTACACGCCGGAACTGCTCGATGCGTTCGCGAAACAGGTCGAGGCCGGAGACGGCAGGATCCTGCTGCATTGCACGGTCGGCTGGCGCGCCAGCAATGTCTACGCCGCCTACGCGATGAAGTATCTCGGCAAGTCGCCCGACGAAGCCGCACATCTGCTCGCAGCCGTCGGCGGCTGGCCGCTGACGCTGGAACGACTGACCGGCGAGCAACTCGCGGTCGTGCGTCGCGACGACCTGACCCGGCTCGGGTTCGAGGACGAGTGATACGGTCCGTCCCTGGGGACTGATCGAGATCGACCATCCTTCGGCTTACCTTTCGGATATCGAGTCTTCCGGCACTTCTTCTGCTGACCTGAAGAGTTGCGTCAGCATGTCAAGCTTTTCAGAAACCTCTGTTGGAATTGATTTTTTCTCAGCAAAGGCAACCAACT
>JBGASK010000158.1:0-5402 GCA_044229785.1 Ahniellaceae bacterium | reverse complement strand
GTGCGCGGTTCGCGCAGGCCCATCTGGCCGAGGTAATGGCCGAACTTGCCGGCCACCGCCAGCGTCGCCGAGGTGAACACCCACGCGGCCTTCTGACGTTCGCGAAACTCGCGCAACGGTTCGGACGCATCAAGCGGCGTCGCGGTCACGGTCAGATGGCGTTCCGTGGTTTCGTACCAGAGCACGTGGCCGTCGGGTTCCGGGTCGCGCCAGATCGAGAGTTGTTGTGCGAACGCGCCGGCGCGTTCGGCGCAGGCCGCGAGGCCCTCGCTGGCTTCTGCGAGCAGATCGAGTGCCGCGGTCAGTTCGTCGATCGCGTGCGCGACCAGCGCGATCGCCTCGTGCACCGCGGCCTTGTCGCGGATGGGCGGCCACGCGCCACGCGCGGCTTCGCCGTGCAGGGCGAGGCGCAGTTTCTTGATCTGGTCCTCGACCGCGGGTGCGACCCGCACCAGCGTCGAACGCGCGCCGGCGACATCGCCGGCTTCGCGCAAGGCGTCCTGGGCGAGGTCGGCGAGTTGTCGCGTCGACAGCGATTCGCCGAAGAACTGGCCGGCGAGATCCGGCAGCTGATGCGCTTCGTCGACAATGAACAGGTGCGCGCCCGGCAGGATTTCGCCGAAGCCTTCGCGCTTGATCGCGAGGTCGGCGAACAGCAAATGGTGATTGACGACGACCACATCGGCTTCCTGCGCCGCGCGTCGCGCCTTGACGACGAAGCAGTCGTTGTAGAACGCGCATTCCGAGCCGAGGCAGTTTTCGCTGGTCGAGGTGACGCGCGGCAGGATGGCGGCGTCTTCGCTCAGGCCTTCGCATCCGCCCAGGTCGCCCGAACCGGTGCGCGCCGCGAAGTCGAGCACGATGTTGAGTTCGGCCACCATGGCGCGATTCGGGAACTGGCCTTCGCGCTTGGCCTTGTCGAGCCGATACCAGCAGACGTAATTCGCGCGCCCCTTGAGCAACGCGGTCTTGACCGGAATGCCGAGCGCCTTGTGCACCCGCGGCAGGTCGCGATGGAACAATTGGTCCTGCAACGCCTTGGTGCCGGTCGACACGATGACGCGTTGCCCGCTCTGCAGTGCCGGCACGAGATAGGCAAAGGTCTTGCCGGTGCCGGTACCCGCTTCGACGACGAGCTCGCCGCCATCGCGGATCGTGTCCTCGATGGCCTCGGCCATCTCCTGCTGCACGGCGCGCGGCGTGAAGCCTTCGATCGCCGCGGCCAGCACGCCGCCTTCCTTCAGGGCTTCGGCGGCGCGCGAACTCATCTCACATCCGGATCGGCGCAGGTACCGGGCAGGCTTCGGCCTTGGCGCGCGCTGCGGTTTCGCCGGCGTCGTCATGCGCTTCGTGGCGTGCGGCAGCCACCGTCAGCCAGTTGCGCACGCAGAGGTTGCCGAGCTTGGGACCGATGGCTTCGGATTTCTGCGCATGCGCCACGGCATCGTCGAACCGCCGTTCGGCCAACGCGATTTCGGCGCGCCACTGCCAAAGCGCCGGGTCTTCCGGCGTGATCGCGAGGGCGGCATCGAGCGTGGCATCGGCTTCGTCGAAATGTCTGGCCGATTCGGCCGCACGCACCTTCGCACGCAGGTCTTCGACCGCGGCTTCCTGCAGCGGCATCACATCGATGTGCGAAGGCAGCTTCGCGGCTTCGGCACGGATCTCGGCCACCCAGTCGCGCGGCGGCGGTTCGGGCGCCTTCACGACCGGCTTCGGCGCCGGCTTCGTGGCACAGGCAGCCAGCGCCAGCACGGCGAATCCGACGAGCAGGCGGGAAAGGTCAGGTTTCATCGTCGTCGTTCCATTGTCCGTCGACCGGAGGCGGCTCGCGACCGAACACGCGATTGCGGAACCAGTCGTCGATCGTCCAGCGATCGCAGTCCATGTAGTCCGTCGGCTCGAAGCCGCGGATGAAGGGCAGTGCGCGCGCGCCTTCGCATTCCGCGCTGGTCGCGCGTTGCGTCTGCGGGTCGATCCAGCGCACCACCGGATTGTGCCCGAGATCGAGCTGCAGCGGCTCGCTCGGCAGTTTCTCGAACAGGCCGGCCCACAGCCGCATCGCGCCTGTCGAGCCGTAGAAACCGGTCTTCTTGTTGTCGTCGCGGCCGAGCCAGACCACGGCGAGATGACCGCCGGTGAAGCCCGCGTACCAGGAGTCGCGCTGGTCGTCGGACGTGCCGGTCTTGCCGGCGATCTCGAGATGGCCGAGGCCGAGGCCGATCAGGGCCGTTCCGGTGCCGCTGCGGGTGCCTTCCTGCATCGCGTAACTGACCAGACGGGCGGCTTCGACCAGTTCGCCGGCGCGTTGCGGGGCGTGGTAACGCGCGATGGCGCGGCCGTTGCGGTCGATCACCGCGGTGACCGACGACAGCGGCAGCAAATGCCCGTCGGCGGCCAGGTACTGATAGGCCTGCGCGACCTGCAGCGGCGTCAGTTCGGTGGCGCCGAGCAGCAGCGAGGGATGCGGCGACACGTCTGCGCCCGGCACCAGGGCTTCGACCAGTCGCTCGACCTTCTGCACGCCGATGTCGAGCCCGAGGTGCACGGTGGCGAGGTTGTAGGAACGCGCGAGCGCGTCGATCAGCGCGACATCGCCGTGTTCGAGATTGTCGGCATTGCGCGGCTGCCAGGTCTGGCCATTGCGCTGACGCAACGCGATGGCGCGGTCCGACAGGACGGACATCAGCGACCAGCGTTCCGGCTGCGCCAGCGCCACCAGATAGACGAAGGGCTTGACCAGCGAACCGATCGGGCGCGCTGCCATCGCCGCACGATTGAAGCCCGGTCGTTGCGGGTCGCGGTCGCCGACCACGGCCTCGATCTCGCCGGTCGCCGCACGCGTCACCACCATCGCCGCCTGCAGGCCGCTGGTGTCCTTCGCCAGCGTCTTGATCTTCGTCGTCACCGCGCGTTCGGCGTAGTCCTGCGTCGACGGCGCCAGCGTGGTGTGGATGGACAGACCTTCGCTCGCAAGTTCGCCGGCGTCGTAGTCGCGCGCGATCTGCGCCTGCACCAGCTCGATGAACCCGGGATACCGATTGCGCGCGATCGCACCGCTCGCGCTCACGTTCAAGGCCAGGCGCTGCTGGCCTTTCGCCTCGATGGCGCTGAGCAGGCCGGCTTCCTGCATTTCGCGCAGTACCAGATTGCGTCGTTTCAGCGCGTTCGCGGGCGAACGCCGCGGGTCGTACAGCGATGGCCCCTGGATCATGCCGACCAGCAGGGCCATCTCGTGCGGCTGCAGCGCTTCCAGATCGCGGCCGAAGTAGAACTCGGCGGCGGCACCGACGCCATGCACGGATTGCGCGCCGTGCTGTCCGAGATAGACGTCGTTGAGATAGGCCTCGAGGATCTGCGCCTTGCCGTACCGCGCCTCGATCAGCAGGGCCAGGCCGATTTCGTTGAACTTTCGCGCCCATTTCTTGCGGCGGTCGAGGAACTGGTTGCGCACCAGCTGCTGGGTCAGGGTCGAACCGCCCTGCGACAGCTCGCCCGACTTGACGTTGACGAACATCGCGCGCGCCATGCCCCAGGGGTCGATGCCGTGATGGGTGGCAAAGTCCTTGTCCTCGACCGCGAGCAGGGTGCGCAGGAACAGCGGCGGGACCTCGCCGATCTTGACCAGACGGCGCTCCTGCCGGGTCTTGCCATAGAGCGTGGCGATCCGCGCCGGGTCGATCTTGACCGACTCGACGGCGCGCTTCGCGGCCACGTCCTCGAGCTTGCCGACGCGGCCATTGGCGAGCGCGACCCGGATGCGGCGTGCCGGCTGCGCCCCGGCACCGTCGACGTAGGCCCGGGTCTGGATCAGGAAACTGTTGCCGTTGCGCGCATAACTGCCCGGCTGCACCGCGTCGGCGGCTTCGCTGTAGCGCGCTGCCTGCAGTTCCAGCAGCAGGGTGTCGGCATCCATGGCGCGACCCGGGCGCAGTTCCAGCGCGCGCGCATAGACGCGGCTCGGCGTGTCGAAGCGCAGACCGTCGAAACCGGCGCGCACCAGACGGTCCAGGTACCAGAGATACGGGCCGAGGAAGCCGATGGCGAGGCCCAGTCCGACCCAGATCGGGATCCGGAACCAGCGGTAGAACCGGCGCAGCAGGTCGAGGAAACGGGCCAAGCGGACACCGGATGCAGGAGAGGCGGCGCAGTCTAACGGAGCGTTTTTCGGCCTCGCATGGCGGCCAGCGGGCGATTCCGCGATAATTCAGGCAAAGCGCACCGGCCCAGAGTGCGCGGCGCCCACATCGTGACCTCATCTCCACCGCTCTGCGTAGCGGTGCTCGGCCAGCCCGAATCCGCCTGGCTCGGCGCCCTGCTCGCGCAACTCCCGCCCGACATCGAACTGATCGTGCTTGATGGCGATGCGCGCATCGTCGACAGCGTCGATGCCGGCCAGACCACGCTGCGCATCCGCGCCAATGCGCTGCTGCCGCCGCTCGCGATCCGGCGATTGCGCGACGCCGCCGCCGATGCCGTCGGCTACGACGCGATCTCGGCCGCCGATGTCGGCGTCGACGTGCTGAATCCGCTGTCGGAAGCTCAAATCTTCGATGGCGACGCCGTCCACCTCGACGCGGCCGCCTGGCTGCTCGGCGCACACGCCGTGCGTCCGTGCGGGCAAGTCACCGGAACACTGGCCCTGTTCGGCCCGGAATGCGCGCACCGTCTTGCCCAAGGCCTCCTGCTGCGCTGCGGCGTGCTCGACAGCCTGCATGTCGCCGCTGCGGGTACGCCACTGTGCGGCGCGCCGGCGCCCGCACAGCGGCACATCGCCGCACCGCAGGCGTCGCTGGCGCCCCTGCGCGCCGCGCTCGCAGGGGCGGACGCGCTGCCCAACCTCCGCCCCGGGCTGGACCGTCGCAGCGTCGTTCTGCACGTGCTGCACGGCTGGGGCGGCGGTGTCGAACAATTCGCGCGCGATCTGGCCGAAGGCGACGCCGAGCGCTGGCATCTTGCCCTTTATGCACGCGGCGAATGGTCGCGGCAACGCTGCGGCGAAACCTTGGAACTGGCCCTGCTGCACGGCGGCCGGCTTTGGCCTCTGGCCCGCCATGCGTTGGCCGCGCCAATCGCGACCTGCGCCATCGACCACCCGGAATGGCGCGCCGTGTTCGACGACGCGCGCCGCCGGTTCGGCGTCGCCAGCGTCATCGTTTCCTCGCTGATCGGACACAGCCTCGATGCATTGGGCACCGGGCTGCCGACCGAACTGGTCTGCCACGACTACTTCCCGCTGTGGCCGCTGCTGCATGCCGACTTCGACACCCTCGGCGGCGGCGGCGCGGCGCTGGCCAAGGCACTGGCGGACGCACGCGCGCCGGAGTTCCCGTTCGCCGAACGCGAGCCCGCGTTCTGGCGCGCGCTGCGTGCTGCCTTCCTCGAGGGCGTCGATCGTGTCG
>JBGASK010000157.1:0-5429 GCA_044229785.1 Ahniellaceae bacterium | reverse complement strand
GTTCGGCCAGTCGCTCGGTGATTTCTGCGAGGGTGGGATTCATGCCGCAAGTCTAGCCGAGCGCGAGGCTCAGGCCGGCGTCAGCCCCGGAAAATGCATCGCCGCGATGCGTGCCGGCCGCTTCGACACCAGTTGCCAGGACTCGGCTTCGCCGAGCAATTCGGCCGCCGCGATGCGCCCCGGTTCGATGCGCGGCGGCTGGCGCACCAGATCGTGCGCATTGCTGGCCAGGGCCTGCACCCAGCCGCGTTGCAGCAGCGCGCGTGCCGCTTCCTGCGCGTATGGGCCGCAGCCTCCGGCCAAGGCATCGGCATCGACCTGCAACAGCAATCCGGCAGCCACCAGCGGCGCCAGCGCCTCGACGTTCGCCTGCACCTCGCGGATGCGCTCCGGATGCGCCAGCATCGGCCGGATGCGACGCGCGCGCATCCATTCGATGGCCGGCACGATCCTGGCCGGCAGGCGCGCATCGGAGAATTCGATCAGCACCACGTAGTCCTCGTCCCAACGGCCGAGCCAGGGCAGATCGCCGCTCTGGATCGCCTGATGCAGGAACGCATCGAAGCGGCATTCGCCCGCGAGCGCGACTTCCATCGCCAAACCGCGATCGACCAGGGCTTCGCGCAGGCGGATCAGGCGCGTCGACAGGCGCGCGATGCGTTCGGCATAGGGCTTGCCGCGAAAATGCGGCGTCAGCACCGCGTGGGTGATGCCGTTATGCGCGGCCTGCACGCACAATTCGATGGCCGTCGACCACGAGGCCGGGCCGTTGTCGACGCCCGGCAGCGCATGCAGGTGCAGATCCACGAACGGATGCAACGGCGCCACTGCGCGGCTCGTGCCGGACAGCATCGTCGGTGCGTGGCGTTCGCGCATGTGCTAGGTCGAACCTCCCGACAACAGCTGGTCGAAATAGGCGATGGTCGAACGCAAACCCGTGTCGAGATCGATCTTCGGCGTCCAGTCGAGCTGTTCGCGCGCCCGCGTGATGTCGGGCCGGCGCTGACGCGGATCGTCGGCCGGCAGCGGCCGCATCTCCAGGGTCGAGCGCGAACCGGTCAATGCGATGACTTTCTCGGTCAGCTCGCGGATCGTGAACTCGCCCGGATTGCCGAGGTTGATCGGGCCTGTGACCGACGCATCCGTCGCCATCAGTTTCAGGAAACCGGCGATGAGATCGTCGACGTAGCAGAACGAACGCGTCTGCCGGCCTTCGCCGTAGATCGTGATCGGCTGATTCTTCAGCGCCTGCACGATGAAGTTCGAGACCACGCGCCCGTCGTTCGGATGCATGCGCGGACCGTAGGTGTTGAAGATGCGCGCGACCTTGATCTGCAGCTGGTGCTGACGGTGGTAATCGAAGAACAGCGTCTCGGCGCAACGCTTGCCTTCGTCGTAGCAGGAGCGCGGGCCGATCGGGTTGACATGGCCCCAGTAGTCCTCGCGCTGCGGATGCTGTTCCGGATCGCCATAGACCTCGCTGGTCGAGGCCTGGAAGATCGGCACGTGCAATCGCTTGGCCAGGCCGAGCATGTTGATGGCGCCATGCACGCTGGTCTTCGTGGTCTGCACCGGGTCGTGCTGGTAGTGGATCGGCGAGGCCGGACACGCCAGGTTCCAGATCTCGTCGACCTCGATGAACAGCGGGAAGGTCACGTCGTGGCGCAGGAACTCGAAACGCGGGTGCCCGTGCAGATGCGCGATGTTGCGCTTGGCGCCGGTGAACAGGTTGTCGGCACAGACCACTTCATGGCCTTGGGCGAGCAGGCGGTCGCACAGGTGCGAGCCGAGGAATCCGGCGCCGCCGGTGACGAGGATGCGCTTGGTCGATTCGTAGTTGCGCATGCGCTCAGACAACCTCGGGATGCGACACGGAACGGCCGCGACCGATGCCATAGTAGGCCAGACCCGCGGCTTCGACCGCCTTCGGATCGTAAATATTGCGCCCATCGATCAGGACGGGCGATCTCAGGGTGCCGCGGATGCGTTCGAAGTCCGGGCTCCAGAACATCTTCCATTCGGTCATCACGACCAGGGCGTCGGCATCGTCCAGCGCCGCATACGGCTCGTCGCACAAGGCCAGGTCGTCGCGCGCGCCGAACACATGCGCCGCCTCCTTCGCCGCTTCCGGATCGAAGGCGCGCACGCGGGCGCCGGCCTCCCACAACTGCGCCAGCAACACCCGCGACGGCGCCTCGCGCATGTCGTCGGTGTTCGGCTTGAACGCCAAACCCCATACCGCGACGGTCTTGCCGCGCAAGCTGCCGAAGTGCTGGTTCAGCAGCGCGAACACGCGGTTCTTCTGCGCATGGTTCACGGCCTCGACCGCTTCGAGGATGCGCGGCGTGTAGCCGTGCTGGCGCGCGGTTCGATCAAGCGCCTGCACGTCCTTCGGAAAGCAGGAACCGCCGTAACCGGCTCCCGGGTAGATGAAGGAATACCCGATGCGCGGATCCGAGCCGATGCCGTGGCGCACGTGCTCGATGTCGGCACCGACACGTTCGGCGATGTTCGCCATCTCGTTCATGAAGCTGATCTTGGTCGCCAGCATGGCGTTCGCGGCGTACTTGGTCAGCTCGGCCGAACGCACGTCCATCAGCACGATGCGTTCGTGATTGCGGTTGAAGGGTGCGTACAAGGCCTTCATGCGTTCGACCGCATGCGCGCTGTCGGAACCGATGACGATGCGATCGGGGCGCATGCAGTCCTTCACCGCGTCCCCTTCCTTCAGGAATTCGGGATTCGAAACCACGTCGAACGTGGTCGTCGCGCCGCGTTTGGCGAGTTCGCCGGCGATGGCCGCGCGCACGCGGTCGGCCGTACCCACCGGCACCGTCGACTTGTTGACGACGATGGCGTGCCTGTCGAGGTGCCGACCGATGGTGCGCGCCACCGCGAGCACGTGCGAGAGATCGGCGCTGCCGTCCTCGCCCGGCGGCGTGCCGACCGCGATGAAGATGATTTCGGCGCGGCGAATGGCCGCAGCCGCATCGGTCGTGAACTGCAGGCGACCGGATTGGTGGTTCGCGTGCACCAGTTCCTCGAGACCGGGCTCGTAGATCGGGATGACGCCGTTGTTCAGGCCCTCGACCTTGCGCGCGTCGATGTCGACGCAATGGATCTTGTTGCCGACTTCGGCAAGACAGGTACCGGTGACCAGACCGACATAGCCGGTGCCGAAAATGGTGACATGCATGTCCGTGATTCCAGAGACAGAAGCGAGACGACGATGGTAGCGGGCGACCACGACCGCAGCGACTGCGCCGCGCCGGATCCGAAAACGGAAACGCCGGCTTGCGCCGGCGTTTCGCGAGGACGGGAACGTCCGCGATCAGTTGACGATTTCGATCAGTTCGACATCGAACACCAGCGTGGCGTTCGGGCCGATCGGACCCGGCGTGGCGCGATCGCCGTAAGCCAGGTTCGACGGGATGAAGAACTTGTACTTCGAACCCACCGACATCAGCTGCAGGCCTTCGGTCCAGCCGGCGATGACGCCGTTCAGCGGGAACTGGGCCGGCTCGCCGCGATCGACCGAGCTGTCGAACTTGGTGCCGTCGAGCAGGGTGCCGGTGTAGTGCACCTTGACCGTCGATTCGGCCGTCGGCTTCTTGCCGGTGCCTTCCTTGACGACCGAGTACTGCAGGCCCGACGCCGTGGTCTTCACGCCCGGCTTGGCCTTGTTGTCGGCGAGGAACTTGTCGCCTTCGGCCTTGTTCTTGGCCGCGAGTTCGGCCGACTTGGCCTGCTGGGCCGCCTGCAGCTTCTGCATGAACGACTGGCGCACGGCCTGCGATTCCTCCGCCGTCATCAGCAACTTGCCGCCGGCGAGCTGGGTCTTCATCGCGTCGATGACGATGTTGATGTCGATCTCATCCTTGATCTGGCCAACGCCATTCGCAAGGTCGAGGCCGACCATGTAGCTGATCTTTTCCTTTTCCGTGGTCAGCTTGTCGAGCGCACTCGCCGACAGCGGCAGGGCCAGACCGACCGCGACCGCGGCTGCGAGAGTGCTGCGAAGGAACTGATTCATTCTTGTGTGCTCCAGGTTGGAACCGGCGATCGCCGGGATGAGTGTCGACAAAAAGGTCGCGTATTGTCACGGCGAGTCCGTCCGGACGCAAACGGACGCGATTGGGAACTTCCGGCGCGCACCAAGTTCCCGCGAGCCGCGGTGTGTTGCCATTGGTTCAACCTGCGCAGGGAACACCACGCAAAAAAAGAGCCCGCTGGGGTCAGCAGCGGGCTTTGAGTTTCCCTGAAGCAGCACCACCGGCCGAAGAAAGCCGGCAGAACAATCGGCCATTAACTCTCGCCGACGACCGACAGCTTGACGGTGCAATGCACGTCTGCGTGCAGTGCCACGTGGATGTCGAATTCGCCGGTGCGACGGATCGGACCTTCCCCGAGAATCACTTCGGCCTTCGACAGCGGGAAACCCGCGTTCGTGAAGGCCTCGGCGATGTCACGCGGACCGACCGAGCCGTAGAGCTTGCCTTCCGTGCTGGCATTGGCGCGAATCGTGACCGCGGCGGCTTCGAGCTTGTCCTTGCGGGCCGAGGCGTCCGCCAACAGATTGTTGGCCTTGGCTTCGTATTCCGCGCGACGCTTCTCGAACTCCGCCACGTTGGCCGCAGTGGCCGGAGCGGCCTTGCCCTGCGGGACCAGATAATTACGCCCGTAACCGGGCTTGACGTTGACCTTGTCGCCGAGGGCGCCGAGGTTCACGACTTTCTGCAAAAGAATCAGTTCCATGACGATGCGCTCCTCAGTGGCTGTCGCAGTAGGGCAGCAGCGCGAGGAAACGCGCGCGCTTGACGGCGGCCGTCAGCTGACGCTGATAGCGGGCCTTGGTGCCGGTGATGCGGCTGGGAACGATCTTGCCGGTCTCCGTCAGGTACTGGCGAAGCGTGTTGAGATCCTTGTAATCGATCTCTTTCACGCCTTCGGCGGAGAATCGGCAGAACTTCTTGCGGCGGAAAAACTTGGACATGGTCTATTCCTCGTGGCTCAGGCGGCGTCTTCGAATTCGGCGTCGCTGAAGCCTTCTTCGCTGACGCGACGGCTCGGCTTCTCATCCTTCATCTTGGCGATCGGCGACTGTTCGGTCACCGCGTCGTCGCGGGTCGTGATGAGGTGGCGCAGGACCGCATCGTTGAAGCGGAACGAGGACTGCAGTTCGTTCAGGACCGACTGGCTGCACTCGATGTTCATCAGAACATAGTGGGCCTTGCCGAGATCCTGGATCGGATACGCGAGCTGACGACGACCCCAGTCTTCGAGACGGTGGATCGTGCCCTTGTCGCCTTCGATGAGCGTCTTGTATCGCTCGATCATCGCGGGTACCTGCTCGCTCTGGTCGGGATGGACCAGGAAAACGATTTCATAGTGACGCATCAAAAACTCCTTTCGGACTTGTCGGCCTCCCG
>JBGASK010000043.1:0-23687 GCA_044229785.1 Ahniellaceae bacterium | reverse complement strand
AGACATCGGCCGTCCCGCCCGCGTCGGCAGCGGTGATGCCGCCAGCCGACAGCGCGCCAGCATCGGCATTGCCGCAAGCGCAGGGCAACCTCGGCGACTACATCGACAACCTGGAGCGCGACGCCATCGTCAAGGCGCTCGAGGAGTGTCGGTACAACAAGACCAAGACGGCCGCGAAACTTGGCATCACCTTCCGGGCGCTGCGTTACAAGCTGAAGAAGCTCGGCATCGATTGATGCGGCGGGCATCCTGTGTCGCTCGCCTGGTCGTCCCGGGTCCACATCTGACGCGATTTGGTTCGCGCCCACGTGAAGAAACCGTCAAGCCGACGACTGGACGCCCGGGATTCCATCGAGTTGAGGGAAATTCCTCGCGGGAACATGATGATGGCCGCAGGACCAAGCTGCGCAACGCTTCACGCTTGTATCGCCTTGTGTCGCGGCACATTTCGTCACGACGGGAATCGTCGACCAGTTCACGCTCCGACTGTGTCACAGGTTGTCGCGTGGCACGTCCTATGCTTCCATCCGTGAACACGAGCGCGGTGCCGGCTGGGGAGCCAGGGAATCCGGCCAATGCCAATCCGTGACGTGCAACGGTTAGCTGACCTATCAAAGAGGGATTCTCTCATGAAGACGCAACAAGGCTTTACCCTGATCGAACTGATGATCGTCGTCGCCATCATCGGCATCCTCGCCGCCATCGCCCTGCCGGCGTACCAGGACTACACCGTCCGCGCCCGCGTTTCCGAACTCGCCATCCTGGCGTCGGGCGCCAAGGCCACGGTCGCCGAGAACATCTCGAACGCCGGCGGCGTCATCGCTGCGGGTTCCTGCCTTGGCGTCGACACGACCGCTCCGGGCACCAAGAACACCGCATCGTTCACCTGCGCGGACGCCACGGGCGTCATCACGGTGACCGGCAATGCGAACGCCAAGGGCGTTGCGCTGACCTACACCCCGTCGCTCGCCGGTGGTGGTCAGATCGCCTGGGCCTGCGCTTCGGCCGCCCCGGACAAGTACGTGCCGGCTGAATGCCGCTGATACTGGTCCTACAGCTGTAGTGGAAAAGGGCGCCTTTGGCGCCCTTTTTCTTTGCCTGTCTTCGGTTTCCGTGACGCGAACCACGATTGGCATGACGATTGCTCTCTCTTCCCCAGAACCAATCTCCAGGGGCGGGCAGACCATGAAATCCAATTCCGGCTTCACACTGATCGAGCTGATGATCGTCGTCGCCATCATCGGCATCCTCGCGGCCGTCGCACTGCCGGCGTACCAGGACTACACGATCCGCTCGCGCGTGGCGGAACTCGCGATCCTCGCGGCCGGCGCCAAGGCCACGGTGACCGAGAACATCTCGAACAACGCGGTGATCGACGCCAATTCCTGCCTGGGCGTGAACGTCGGCGCCGTCGGCACAAAGAACGTCGACACCTTCTCCTGCACCAATGGCGAACTGACCGTGACGGGCAGTGCACTGACCAAGAACGTCGTGTTGGTCTACACCCCGACCTATCTGGGCGGCGGTAGCGGCACGATCGGCTGGACCTGCACCTCCGCCTCGCCCGACAAGTACATCCCGGCCGAGTGCCGCTGATCCGCGACTGACTGCGTCGCCGCCGCGCGCCTGACGACTCCGTCGGCGCCGGCCCAGGCAGGCCCTGTCTGCCATGCGCTTGATCCGAACCCGCATGGGCGTTGTCCGACAGACACCGCCCATGGGTTGCGGCTGCGCAACAAAAGCTCTAGAACGCCGGATTGCCACCCGCCGAGGATCGGATGACCGATAACCCCGAGATCCAACACGCCCAGGGCGTGCCGTTCGACCGAACACGCCAGGTTCTGACCCTCTCGATGGCGCTCTTCGTCGCATCAGGATTCGCGGCGCTGATCTACCAGTCGGTCTGGTCCACCTATCTGGGCCTGATCCTGGGACACGCGGCCTATGCGCAGGCGCTGGTCCTGTCGATCTTCATGGGGGGCATGGCCATCGGCTCCTGGCTGACCAGCCGGATCCGCCGGTCCCCGGCGCAGCTGGTGACCCTGTACGGCCTGCTCGAGATCGGGATCGGCATCCTCGGACTGGCCTTCCACTACGAATACCTGGCGGTCTCCGATTTCTCGCATCACCAGGTCCTGCCCGTGATGCCGTCCGCCACCGCGGCGATCGCCTGGCAGTGGCTGAGCGGTGCCGCACTGGTGCTGCCGCAGTCCATCCTGCTCGGCACCACCTTCCCCATCCTCGGCGCCGCGTGCATCCGCGCGTCCGAACGCAGCGATTCGTCGGTGCTGGGCTCCCTGTACTTCTCCAACAGCATCGGCGCGGCATTCGGCGCGCTGGTCGCGACCTTCCTGTTGGTGCCGCACCTGGGTACGCCGGGATCGCTGGTCGTGGCCGGCGTGCTGAACATCATCGTCGGTGTGATCGCGTTCGCCTACGGCAGGGCATGGTCGCGTCGCGGCCGGGACGCCGCGGCAACCGCCGATACCGGCCGGGACGATGGCACGCCTGCCGTCGCGACCACTCCGGCCCAGCGTTCGCTGATCCGGATCATGATGCTGGCCGCGGCCGTGACCGGCGCGACCTCCTTCGTCTACGAGGTCGGCTGGGTGCGCCTGCTGAACCTGTCGATGGGCTCCACTCAGCATTCGTTCGAGCTGATGCTGTCGTCGTTCATCCTCGGGCTCGCGCTCGGCGGCCTGGTGGTCCGTCAGATCACGCGCAGCCGCGGTTTCGACGTGGTACGCGGTGCCGCCTTCGCGCAGGCTGCGATGGGCGTGGTCAGCCTGCTCTGCCTGATCGTCTACGTGTACAGCTTCGACGTCGTCGAATGGGTGATGAGCGCCGCCGCCCGTACCGACAACGGGTATGTGCTGTTCCTGTCGACCACCGCGTTCGTCTCGCTGCTGACCGTCTTCCCGGCCGCCTTCTTCGCCGGCATGACGCTGCCGCTGATGACCTCGGCGCTGATCCGTTCCGGCGCCGGCACCGAGAAGATCGGCAAGATCTACGCCGCCAACACCCTCGGCGCCATCGTCGGCGTGTTCGTGATGGTGCACCTGCTGATCCCGGCGATCGGCGTACGGCTGAGCATCGTGCTGGCCGCGCTGATCGATGCCTTCCTCGGTGCCTGGCTGTACTACGCGTACTGCGACCGTCCCCGCAAGGTCGCGGCGGCGGTGGCGATGGCGAGCGCGGTCGCGGCGTTCGCGCTGGTGCAGTACGCGGGAAAGATCGACGCGGGCGTGCTCGCCAGCGGCGTGTTCCGTACCGGCAAGGCCTCCGCCAATGCCTTCGAGCAGCAGACGCTGGCGTTCCGCGACGGCAAGACCGCGTCGATCTCGATGACCGCGAACGCCAACGGCACGCGCAGCATCGCCACCAACGGCAAGCCGGATGCGGCGATCCAGATGGTGAAGGGCCAACCGAACTCGGGCGACGAGGTCACGATGACCATGATGGCGTCGCTGCCGCTCGCTATCCGCAGGAAGTTCGAGCACGTGGCGGTGATCGGTTTCGGTTCGGGCATGTCGACGCACACCCTGCTCGCGTCCCCGAACGTGGGCTCGGTCGAGACCATCGAGATCGAATCGGCGATGGTCGAACTCGCCCGCGGTTACGAGCACAAGAACGAACTGGCGTACAAGGACCCGCGCTCGCGCATCGTCATCAACGACGCGCGCACGCACTTCGCGAGCGGCCGCTATGCCTACGACCTGATCGCCTCGGAGCCGTCGAATCCGTGGGTCAGCGGCGTCGCCAGCCTGTTCACGGTGGAGTTCTACCGCGAGGTGAAGCTGCACCTGAAGCCGGACGGCATGTTCATCCAGTGGCTGCAGGCCTACGAGATCAACGATCGCCTGCTGGCCACGATCCTGTCCGCGGTGGTGTCGGAGTTCAAGTACGCGGACGTGTTCGTGACCAATTCGTCGGACCTGCTGATCGTCGCGCGCCAGAACGACACGCCACTGGATTTCCGCGACCTCAGCGGCGACGGCGACCTGCTGGCCGAGATCGTCGACACCCAGGGGGTCAGCCATCCCGATGCCTACGTCGTGCGCCATCTCGCGCCGACCGAGGGACTGCGCGCGCTGGTGCGCATCTTCGGCGCCACTCCGCACTCGGACTTCTATCCGGTGGTCAGTCTGCAGGGACCCGCTGCCCGCTTCCGTCGCGACGTCGCCAATCTCACCGTGGGACTGGTCGAGCCCGCGCTGCCGATCCAGCAGATGCTGCACGCTCGGCGCGAGGTCGCCGACACCTCGCACCTCGATCGCGGTGAGAAGGAATCACTGTACTACCCGGTGCTGCGCGCCCATCACCGCGCCAGGGCCATCCTCGATTCGCTGGATGCGGGCGTGCTGAGCGTGGACCTGTTGTCGCGCTATCCGGAGGCGGTGCTGCCCACCTCGCGCGTGCTCGCCTGGATGGGCGAATGCCAGTCCGGCGCGAGGGCGCTGGAACTCAGCGACGCGCTGTCGAACGTGGCGCGGCTGACGACGCCGTTCGCCGCACCCGAGGCCCTGAAAGCGAGCTTCGAAGCCCCGCACTGGAGTGGTTGCACCGACCCCAACTCGGCCCAGAACGCGTGGATGGGTGTGTTGCGGGCACTCGGCGCGCGCGACGGCGTGGCGATCGAAGCGACTGCATTGCAGGCGCTCTCGGATCGCGAATGGTCGACGCTCGATGGCCGCCAGTATCTCGTCGTCGCGCTGATGCTGGGCCGACTCGTGCAGGGCGACTATCCCGGCGTCGAGGAAGCCGAGAAACAGTTCGGTGTCAGCTATGGCCAGCACTCACCGATGTATGCGCTGAGGACCTACATCCTGGCGTTGTCCGACGAGCGCGAACGGGAAAAGCGCTAGCGCGGAGCGGCGGCGGTCACCTCGCGGAACATCGGCAGCAGTCGCCGGTTGCCGAATTCGCTGAGATGGTCGTCGTCGTAGTACCAGGGCCGGCCATCGGCGCCGGCATGGCAGTGTTCGGTGTCGCAGAGGTAGGGCAGAGGATCGAGGATGCGCGTGCCGCAGCGCGCCGCCGCCTTGTCCTGTGCGGCGATGACGGTGGCGTGGCGGGCACGGTACTCGGCCAGGCTGATCCATGGCGCGCGCCTGTCGCCGCGCATCAGGGCGCGCGCGATCGCGCGCGGCGCGTTCGCGGACATCTCGGGAATCGGGCGGAACTGGAACACCGGCCGCTGCGGGGACCAGTGGCACAGCGTGTCATCGAGTGCGTGCTGGTATTCCGCCAGCAGTGCGGCGTCCACTTCGGCATGCGGTTCGGAGAAGTAGATCGCCGGTCGGCGTGGACTGTCTTCCCAAGGCTCCGTGACCCCGTGGAGGTAGGCACTGCTGCGTGCGACCAGCACGACGGGCACACCGCTGGCGATCTCGTCGACGCGTTGCATGACCCAGCGGTTGAACGCCTCGCAGTGCTGCCCGGCCCGGAACACGCCAGGCAGCCATTTCGCGCCGATCAGGGTCGGGCAGCTGGGGTAGACGAACAGCTGCAGCGATCCGCCCTGCTCGATCACTGCCTGCGCCAGCGATGACGCCACCGCATCGGCGTGGCTGTCACCGATCAGGATCGCCCCGATCGGGCCCTGGCCGTAGCGGCAGCTGTCCCATGGACCCTCCGGGGACCGCTCGCACTGGCGCAGCGGTGAAAAGCGATTCCCCGACTCGGCCGCCGCGCGCTCCGCCTCGGCCGGCATGCGTCCGGGGACACCCATCCTCATGACCACCCAGGCACTGGACCCCAGCGCCAGGACGAACAGCAACCCCAGGGCGACACCAGATCGGCGGGAACGACCCGCGCGAAACGGCTGCTCGACCGCATGATAGGAGGCATGCGCCAGGATGAAGGACAACGCGATCCCGGCCCCTGCATGCCACGGACGCGAGGCATCGAGGTAGATCAGTATCGTCGCGACCGGCCAATGCCACAGGTACAGCGAATAGGAGCGGTCGCCGATCCAGCCGAGCACACGCCCACCCAGCCAGGCCGGGCTGCGATCATCGGAGATGAGGATCGCGGCGGTGGCCAGCACCGGCAATATCGTCCAGCACCCTGGCCAGGCCGCCGCCGGAGCGGCCACCGGCAGGATGGCGACGAGCCCCGACACGCCGGCCAGACCCAGGGCCCGGCGTACCGGGGCGTGGTCGCGCAGCGAGGGGGTCATGAGCAGGATGCTGCCGCCGCAGAGCAGCTCCCAGGCGCGCATCGGCAACAGGAAGAACGCGCTGGCCTTGAGGTCGTCCGGCACCGCCAGCATCAACACCAGTGACGCCAGCATGCCGATCACATGGACCGCGGCCAGCACCGGCCGGCTTGGCCGCCAACGCCAGCACGCGAACAGCAACAAGGGCAGCAACAGGTAGAACTGCCATTCCACCGACAGCGACCAGGTGTGCAGCAGCCACTTGTCGGTGGCACCGTGATCGAAATAGCCGGACTCGCCGAGATAGACATAGTTGGAGACGAAACCCAGGCTCGACAGCGCATGCCTGGCCAGCAGCGCGTAATCATCCGGCAACAGCAGCATCCAGCCCACGCCGAGCAGCGCCAGACAGCACACCGCCAGCGCCGGCACGATGCGGCGCGCCCGCGCGCCGTAGAACCGCCAGACGGACGCCCGACCCCGCTCGAGGTCGGCGACGAGGATGCCGGTCATGAGGTACCCCGACACCACGAAGAAGACGTCGACGCCGGCATAGCCCGCGGAGAAACCGGGAATCCGGAAGTGATAGAGCAGGACGGCCATGACGGCGAGCGCCCTCACCCCGCGGATGTCGCTTCGAAACAAGGGGCTTTCCCATGCCACCGGCTCGCTCCGGCGGCGCAGACTATCGCCGCCGCACGTCGCCGGCACGGGCGGGCGCCTCGCGCTGGGCCTGCGTCAGCCCTCCCCATCGGGCAGCAGCCACCCTAAACCTATGCTACGTCAGGCATTTGCGGTATGTTCCTGCGTAATCGCATGACTTGGGAGCCGACGCCGTGGCCACTCCGACTGGATCAGCGCTTGCCGGAATGCCCGGAATCGCGCGACGACTCGCGGCGGAAGGCATCGTGCCGGAAGACCAGGCGCGCAAGGCGGTCGAGGAATCGACCAAGCAGAAGATCCCGCTGGTCAGCTATTTCGTGCAGCAGGGCATCGCGCCCGCGGCCGCGGTGGCGAATGCCGCGTCGATCGAGTTCGGCATTCCACTGGTCGATGTGCGTGCGATCGACCCCCGGGTCATGCCGTTCAAGCTGGTCGAGGAAAAGCTGATCCAGCAGCACAAGGCGCTGCCGTTGTGGAAGCGCGGCAACCGGCTGTTCGTCGGCATCGCCGATCCGACCAACCTGCGTGCGCTGGACGACATCAAGTTCGCCGCCAATCTGCCGGTCGAACCGATCCTGGTGCCCGAAGACACGCTGGAGCGGATGATCGAGACCGCGCTGGCGGGGGCCGATCAGCTCAATGCCGGCGGCGACGAGGACGATGAAGGCCTGACTGACCTGGAAGCCGAAAGCGGCGACCTCGACGACGAAGGCGGATCCACCGGTGTGGATGCCTCCGGCAACGACGACACGCCGGTCGTGCGCTTCGTCAACAAGGTGCTGCTCGACGCGCTCAAGCGCGGCGCCTCGGACATCCACTTCGAACCGTTCGAAACCGCGGTGCGCGTGCGCCTGCGCATCGACGGCATGCTGCGCGCGGTGGCGAACGCGCCGGTCAAGCTGTCGCCGCGCATCTCGGCGCGCCTGAAGGTCATGTCCGGACTCGACATCGCCGAGCGCCGCGTGCCGCAGGACGGACGCATCAAGCTCAACATCTCCAAGACCAAGTCCATCGACTTCCGCGTCTCGACCTGTCCGACGCTGTTCGGCGAGAAGGTGGTGCTGCGCGTTCTGGATGCGTCGGCCGCCAAGCTCGGCATCGAGAAGCTCGGTTACGAGGAAGAGCAGCGCAAGCTGTTCCTGGACGCGATCCAGAAACCCTACGGCATGGTCCTGGTCACCGGACCCACCGGCAGCGGCAAGACGGTGTCGCTGTACACCGGACTGAACATCCTCAACACGGAGGCGGTGAACATCTCGACCGCCGAGGATCCGGTCGAGATCCGCGTGTTCGGCATCAACCAGGTCCAGCAGAACGCGAAGAAGGGCATGACCTTCGCCGCCGCCCTGCGCTCCTTCCTGCGCCAGGACCCGGACATCATCATGGTCGGCGAGATCCGCGACCTCGAGACCGCCGAGATCGCGATCAAGGCCGCGCAGACCGGCCATTTCGTGCTCTCGACGCTGCACACCAACGACGCGCCGCAGACCATCGCGCGCCTGATGAACATGGGCATCGCCCCGTACAACATCACCTCCGCGGTCACGCTGATCACCGCGCAGCGCCTGGCGCGGCGCCTGCACGACTGCAAGCGTCCGCTCAAGATTCCGCGCGAGGCGTTGATCGCCGAGGGCTTCAAGCCCGAGGACATCGACACCATGGTCATCTACGAGGCGGTGGGCTGTTCCGGCTGCAACGAGGGCTACAAGGGCCGCGTCGGCATCTACCAGGTGATGCCGATGACCGAGGAAATTCAGACCATCGTCCTGTCCGGCGGCAACGCCAACCAGATCGCCGAAGTCTCGCGCCGCATCGGCGTCAACGATCTGCGACAGTCGGCACTGAAAAAATGCAAGGACGGCTTTACAAGCCTTGCCGAGATCAACCGCGTCACCAAGGACTAAGCCATGGCCACTGCCACCGCCACCAAGACCGCTCAGCGCAAGGGTGCCAGCCCGGTCACGCCGCGTGGCGACACGATGCCGACCTTCAAATGGGAAGGCACCGACAAACGCGGCAAGAAGATGATCGGCGAGATACGCGCGAAGAACGTGAATCTCGCCAAGGCCGACCTGCGCAAGCAGGGCATCAATCCGAGCAAGGTGGCGGAACGCAAGGCCGGCTACTTCGCGAAGAAGGGCAAGATCACGGCCCAGGACATCGCGACCTTCAGCCGACAGATCGCCACCATGATGTCGTCCGGCGTGCCGATGGTGCAGGCCTTCGACCTGATCGCGTCGGGCACCAAGAACGCGGCGCTGGCGGCGATGCTGGTCGACATCAAGACCAACATCGAGGGCGGCTCCAGCCTGTACGAGGCGATCGGCCGCCATCCGGTGTACTTCGACGAGCTGTACCGGAACCTGGTCAAGGCCGGCGAGTCGGCGGGCGTGCTCGACACCGTGCTCGACACGGTGGCCAGCTACAAGGAGAACATCGAAGCACTGAAGGGCAAGATCAAGAAGGCGCTGTTCTACCCGGCCGCGGTGATCGCGGTCGCCATCGTCGTCAGCGCGGTGCTGCTGATCTTCGTCGTGCCGCAGTTCAAGACCGTGTTCGCAAGTTTCGGCGCCGATCTGCCGGCATTCACGCTCATGGTGCTTGGGCTGTCCGAATTTGTTGTCGCCTATTGGTGGGCCATGCTGCTTGGCGCGATGGCCGTGGGCTACGTGGTTATCCAAGCCTACAAGCGTTCGGACGCATTTCAGCACTTCATGGCCAGGGCGATGCTGAAGCTTCCCGTGGTCGGAGGCATTCTTCACGCGTCCGCCGTGGCGAGATTTGCCCGCACCTTGGCGTTGACCTTCAAGTCCGGCGTGCCCTTGGTCGAAGCGCTGGAGACGGTCGCAGGCGCCACCGGCAACATCATTTACGCCCAAGCCGTGCTGAAGATGAAAGAAGATGTTGCGGTGGGATACGGACTGGCCACCGCGATGAAGCAGGTCAATCTGTTTCCCGTGATGGTGGAGCAGATGACGGCGATTGGCGAAGAAGCCGGTGCGCTGGACACCATGTTGTTCAAGGTGGCCGAGTTCTACGAGCGCGAAGTGAACAACGCCGTCGACACGCTCACCAGCCTGCTGGAACCTTTCATCATCGTGATCATCGGCAGCATGGTAGGCAGTTTGGTCATCGCCATGTATTTGCCGATCTTCAAGCTTGGCGCGGTCGTTTAAGCACGCATGCAGGAACTTTCCTGGTTGTTCGAACACACGGCGGCCCTTCTGACCGCCGTGTTTCTTTTGGGCATGCTGATCGGCAGCTTTCTCAATGTCGTGATCCTGCGCACGCCGCCGCGGCTGGAGTTCGGGTGGCGGCGGGAAGCCCGGGAGATTCTGGATCTGCCGGAAACCGATGAGACCGTACCGCCAGGACTGGTCGCCGATCGGTCGCGCTGCCCGACATGCGGACACCAGTTGTCCTGGTACGAGAACATCCCGGTGCTCAGCTACGCCGTGCTGCGCGGACGCTGCCGCGCCTGCAAGGCGCCGATATCGATCCAGTATCCGCTGGTCGAATTGCTGACAGGGCTGACATCGGTCGCGGTGGTTGCGCAATTCGGTGCGGGCTGGGAAGGCGGCATCGCGCTGCTCGCGACATGGATGCTGATTGCCGCGTCGGGCATCGATTTCCGGACGACCCTGCTGCCCGATCAGTTCACGCTGCCGCTGCTTTGGCTCGGTTTGCTTTCGGCTGCGACCGCGTCGCTGTACGTTTCCCCGACACAGGCAATCTGGGGCGCGGCCCTCGGTTATCTCAGCCTGTGGAGCGTGTACTGGCTGTTCAAGCTCGTCACCGGCAAGGAAGGCATGGGTTTTGGCGACTTCAAGCTGCTGTCCGCACTCTGTGCCTTCGTCGGACCGAAAGGGCTGATTCCGATCGTGCTGATGTCGTCGCTGGTCGGTGCGGTGATCGGCAGTGCCGTGCTGATCGCCCGCGGCCGCGACCGGCAGACGCCGATTCCGTTCGGTCCGTTCCTTGCCATCGCCGGCTGGCTGCAGTTCCTCTACGGGGACTGGATCATCGCCGCGTACAAACGCACGATGGGGTTCTACTGAGGCCCGTGGCTGCGTTCGTGCTGGCCTTGTCCGGCGGCGTGGCCTCCGGCAAATCCGCGGTCACCGATCGGCTTCGCGAACTCGGCGCCGTCATCCTCGACGCCGACCAGATCAGTCGAGCGGTCGTCGCACCCGGCACGTCCGGACTCGCGGCGGTCCGGGAACACTTCGGCGAGTCCGTTCTGAGTCCGGATGGCGGGCTCGATCGCCGCGCGATGCGCGAGCGGATCTTCGCCGACGCCGACGCCCGGCGTGCGCTCGAAGCCATCGTGCATCCGCGCGTGCGCGACGCATTGCGAAGCGGCGCCGCAGCGACCGGCCAGGGCATCGTCGTGCTCGCCATCCCGCTGTTGGTGGAGAGCGGACACTACGACTGGGTGGATCGCACCGTGATGGTCGATGCGCGCACTGCAACGCAGCAGGCGCGGCTTATCGCCCGCGACCGCGTCGACGCCGAACTCGCCCTGAAGATGATCGCCGCGCAGGCACCGCGTTCGCGACGATTGGCCATCGCCGACGAGGTGATCGCCAACGACGGCACGCTCGACGAGCTGCGGCAGCGTGTCGACAGCGCCTGGTCGAATTGGCGAACGCTCACCAGAAC
The DNA here is from genome assembly GCA_044229785.1 of Ahniellaceae bacterium. GTDB lineage: Bacteria > Pseudomonadota > Gammaproteobacteria > Xanthomonadales > Ahniellaceae > JADKHK01. The sequence continues at coordinate 12,202 of JBGASK010000043.1, read as the reverse complement.
GCGCTGATCCCGGCCACGCCCAGTGCACCGCGGCGGCGCGCGGTATCCACATCGTGCACGGCCAGTCCGCCCAGGGCATACGCCGGGAGATCGGACTGCGCGCGCAAGGCTTCGAACCCCGGCCATCCCATCGCGGCACGACCCGGATGCGAGGCCGTCGGCCGAACCGGCGAGATCACGACGACGTCGACGCCCAGTTGTTCGGCACGCGCCAGCTCCTCGGCATCATGCACCGACGCGGCCACCAGAAAGTCGGCGGAACGCTGCGGCAGTGCAGAGGTCGACTGCAATCGACGCGCATTCAGATGCACGCCGTCGGCGCCGAGCTCGAGCGCCAGGAACGGATCGGCATTGATCAGCAGTCGCACCTCGTGTGCGTGGGCGAGCTGCAACAATTCCACGGCGATCTCTCGATAGCGATAGGGATCGAGCGAGGGCGCACGCCACTGCAGCAGCCGGATGCCGTTCTGCAGCCCGCGTTCGATGCATGCCAGGAACGTGTCCGGATCCGCGCCGGGCTCGGGCGTGATGGCGTAGCAGCCGGGCAACGCCGCGGCACGAGCGATCGGGACATCAGCCTCGCACAATGCCAGTGACGAAGCGTCGGCAGGCGACCGCCACGCCAGCGCGCTGTGTTCGTGCGCGAACGGATCGCCGCGCCACGCGAACACACGCCAGGCTTCAAGCACGAGTTCGCCGAACGCGCGTTGGCGGCGCACCGACATGAAGCGCGCGGCCGCTTCGACCTCGATGCCGAGTTCTTCGCACAGCTCCCGACGCAACGCGTCGATGGCGGACTCTCCGGGCTCGATCTTCCCGCCCGGGAATTCCCATTGCCCTGCGTGCTGCTTGCCGGGCGGGCGCTGCGCCAGCAGCACGCGCCCCCCAGCATCTTCAAGAACGGCGGCGACCACGCGCATGCGCCGTTCCCGTTACCTCGTCAGGCCAGTTGGCCGTGGCACTGCTTGAACTTCTTGCCGGAACCGCAGGGGCAGGGATCGTTGCGGCCGACCTTGGGCAGGTTTGCCGCATCGGCGGCCATGGCCTGCGCCTGTTCCGCTTCTTCGTCGACGCCGTAGTTGCCGGTGTCGGGATGCTGGAAAGCCATCGACTGCTGCTGTTGACGCGCCTGCGCCTGTTGCTGCTGTTCCATGCGCGCGACTTCGTCTTCGCTCTGCACGCGCACGCGCGCGATGATCGCGACGGTTTCCTGTTTCACGCGATCGAGCATCTGCGTGAACAGTTCGAAGGCTTCGCGCTTGTACTCCTGCTTCGGCTGCTTCTGCGCGTAACCGCGCAGATGGATGCCCTGACGCAGATAGTCCATGTTGGCGAGGTGATCGCGCCATTGCGTATCAAGCACGCGCAGCAGGAAATGCTTCTCGACCGCGCGCATGAACTCGCTGCCCATGGTCGCTTCCTTCTCGCGGAAGAAGCGATCGACATCTTCCTGCACCTTCTCGACCAGCGTCGTTTCTTCCAGATCTTCGTGGGCGTCGAGGTGGCGCTTCACGTCGACCTGAATGCCGAGATCGGCCGCGAGCGTGCGCTCCAGCCCTTCGACGTCCCATTGGTCGGGGATGCTGTTCACGGCGACGAATCGTCGCGTGATGCCCTCGACCACATCGACGCGCAGGGTGTCGATGGTCTCCTTGACGTCGGCGGGCTCCAGCAGCTCGTTGCGCTGGGCGTAGATGACCTTGCGCTGGTCGTTGGCGACGTCGTCGTATTCGAGCAGGTTCTTGCGCACGTCGAAGTTGTGCGCCTCGACCTTGCGCTGCGCCTTTTCGATCTGACGGGAAACCATGCGGTCCTCGAGCGCATCGTCGTCCTTCATGCCGAAGATCTGCATCCACTTCGTCACCCAGTCGGGCGCGAAGATGCGCATCAGGTTGTCCTGCAGCGACAGATAGAAACGGCTCGAGCCGGCGTCGCCCTGGCGACCGGAGCGGCCGCGCAGCTGATTGTCGATGCGGCGGGATTCGTGACGTTCGCTGCCGACGATGTGCAGACCGCCCGCGGCCAACACCTCGTCGTGGCGCTTCTGCCATTCGGCCTTGATCGCCGCACGTTCGGCTTCCCCGGCTTCCGGCGGCAACAGCGCCAGTTCCGCTTCGAGATTGCCCCCGAGCACGATATCGGTGCCGCGACCGGCCATGTTGGTCGCGATGGTCACGGCGCCGGGACGTCCCGCCTGCGCGACGATGTGCGCTTCGCGCTCGTGCTGCTTCGCGTTCAGAACCTGATGCGGAATGCGAAGCGCCTCGAGACGCTCGCCGAGCATCTCCGACACTTCGATCGAGGTGGTGCCGACCAGGACCGGCTGCTTGCGCGCATGACAGGCCTTGATGTCCTCGATGATCGCGTTCCACTTCGCCTCGACCTTGAGGAACACCAGATCCGGATGGTCCTTGCGGATCATCGGACGATGGGTCGGGATGACCGCAACCTCGAGCCCGTAGATCTGCTGGAACTCGTAGGCTTCGGTATCCGCCGTGCCGGTCATGCCGGCCAGCTTCTTGTACAGACGGAAGTAGTTCTGGAAGGTGATCGAGGCGAGCGTGTGGTTCTCGCGCTGGATCGGCACGCCTTCCTTCGCTTCCACTGCCTGATGCAGGCCGTCCGACCAACGCCGGCCCGCGAGCGTGCGGCCGGTGAATTCGTCGACGATGATCACTTCGCCGTCGCGCACGATGTAATCGACATCGCGCTGATACAGGTTGTGCGCGCGCAACGCCGCGTTCAGATGATGCACCACCATGATGTTGTGCGCGTCGTACAAACTGTCTTCCGCGCCGATGATGCCGGCCGAGCGCAGCAGGGATTCCGCGTGCTCCATGCCTGCTTCCGACAGATGCACCTGTTTCTGCTTTTCGTCGACCCAGAAGTCGCCCTCGCCTTCCTCCGCCTTCTGCCTCGACAGCTTCGGGACGACGGTATTGACGCGCAGATAGAGTTGCGGCGACTCGTCGGCCGGACCGGAAATGATCAGCGGCGTGCGCGCTTCGTCGATCAGGATCGAGTCGACCTCGTCGACGATCGCGAAGAACTGGCCGCGCTGGTAGCGATCTTCGGCCGCCAGCGCCATGTTGTCGCGCAGATAGTCGAAGCCGTATTCGTTGTTGGTGCCGTAGGTGATGTCCGCGGCATAGGCCGCACGCTTGTCGGCGTGGTTCATGCCCGGATAGACCACGCCGACCGACAGGCCGAGCCAGTTGTAGACGCGGCCCATCCATGCCGAGTCGCGCTTGGCCAGATAATCGTTCACGGTCACGACGTGCACGCCCTTGCCGGCGAGCGCATTGAGGTACACCGGCAGCGTGCCGACCAGGGTCTTGCCTTCGCCGGTGCGCATTTCCGCGATCTTGCCCTGGTGCAGCACCATGCCGCCCACCAGCTGCACGTCGTAGTGACGCATGCCGAGCACGCGCTTCGACGCTTCGCGCATCACCGCAAAGGCTTCCGGCAACAGGGCATCCAGGGTTTCCCCCTTGTCGATGCGCGCCTTGAACTCCGGGGTTTTGGCCTGGAGCTCGGTGTCGCTGAGTTGCTGCATCTTCGGTTCAAGCGCGTTGATTTGCTGCTTGATCTTTTCGTAGCCCTTGAGCAGGCGTTCGTTACGACTGCCGAACAGGCGGGTCAGGATCTGATTGAACATGGTCTCAACGCGTAGGTGGAATCCGGAAACGCGAAGGCCGCCCGGGCAGGCGGCCCCACAGAATCTTCACGTTTGGGGTCGGTCGCGACGATTACAAGCGCTCAGCCGGGATTGCGCACGAATTCGTTCGGATTGATGACGCGACCGTCGCGCCAGACTTCGAAGTGTACATGCGTTCCGGTCGAACGGCCGGTCGAACCGACCTTGCCGATCACATCGCCATCGCGGACCGGGTCGCCCACGGACACCAGATTCTTGGAATTGTGGCCATAACGGGTGACGTAACCGTTGCCGTGATCGATCTCGACGGTGTTGCCGTAGCCGGGCTTGTTGCCGGAGAAGGACACGACGCCCGACCCGACGGCAAGGATGTCGGTGCCGTAATCGCCGTCGAAATCGATACCAGGATGAAAGTCGGGAGCGCCGGTCATCGGGTCGGCGCGGTAACCGTAGCGAGAGGAAATGTAACCGGACCGCACCGGGGTTCCCGAGGGCATCAGGCTGGCATCCAATTCTCGGTCCGAGAGCAATTCCTCCAGCACGCTCAGCTGCCGCGACTGCGAGGCGAGCTGACGTTCGAGCCGGCCGATCTCGGTGGAAATCTGCGCCGGTGCCGCAGCCAGCATCAGGCCTGCGTGCTCAGGGCCGCCCAGGTCCGGGTCGGAACCGAAGTTGAATTCGCCGTCATCGAGCTTGCCGAGCTTGGCCAGCCGGCCGCCGAGCGCGTTGAGACGGGTCGTTTCGGCCTGGATGCGACCGATGCGCAATGCCAGGGCATTCATGTCACGGGAGACGACGCCGTTCAGGCGTTCGACTTCGTCCTGCTGCTGGACCAGCGCGTCGCGAGTGCCGCTCAACTGGTCGCGAAGATGACGCGGGCCGATGAAGGCGGCGCCGAACCACGCGCCCAACCCGAACAACCCCAGGACCAGAGCGCCCAAGGCGATGCCGGCTGCAGTACGCACGCGCTTGTCGGACAGACTGAAGACGCGGGTACCGGCATCGGGTTTGGCGACAATGATGATGTTCATTCGTTTAACCTGTCGGTATGGCCATGCCCCCGGAATCGCGAAGCAATCCCCTCGCCCATGCCGTCGACGCATCGCGTTCGGCACGTTCGCCCTCGTTGCATTCGCTGATCGAGCGCGCCGCACTCTTGCGGCAGCTCGACACCCGGTTGCGACGCCAGCTGTCCGAACCCTGGGCGACGTGGTTTTGCGTCGCCAACGTGCGTTCGGACGCACTGGTGCTGGTCACCGGCCAGTCGGCGGTGGCGGCCCGATTGCGGATGGAACAATCGCGATTGCTCGCGCTCGCCACCGCACTCTGGCCAGAACCACTGACCCGACTGGTGGTGAAAACGGTGCCGGAGTTCTCCGTTCCTTCGGAGACGCCCGCGAAACCGCTTTCCCCGGCCGCCGCAAAGCACCTCGGTGCTGCGGCAGCCGCGACAACCGACCCCGAACTGCGGGAACTGCTGTCGCGTTTGGCATCCCTTGCCGAATGATGTTTCCATCGCCGATTTTCCGGCGTGCCGCCTGTGGCGGCCTTGATTCAAGTCTCTTTCCGGTGATTCAGATCGCCTGCGCCGGGTGGGCGTAGGAGATGGGCGCGTCCGCCGAATCGGTGAACGTGATTTCTTCCCAAGCCTTGCTGTCCGCGACCAGGGTGCGCAGCAAGAGGTTGTTCAACTGGTGACCGGACTTGTAGCCGTAGAAGGCGCCGATCAGGCTGTGCCCGAGCAGATACAGGTCGCCGATCGCGTCGAGGATCTTGTGCTTCACGAACTCGTCCTCGTAACGCAGGCCGTCTTCGTTGAGCACGCGGTAGTCGTCGAGCACCACGGCATTGTCCATGCTGCCGCCGAGCACGAGATTGCGCTCGCGCAGCATCTCGATGTCGCGCATGAAACCGAAGGTGCGGGCGCGGCTGACTTCCTTGACGAAGGACGTGGTCGAGAAATCGATCTCGGCCGAAGACGTCTTGCGGGTGAAAATGGGGTGGTCGAAATCGATGGTGAATCCGACCTTGAAGCCATCGAACGGATCGAACCGGGCCCACTTGTCGCCGTCGCGGACGGTGACGGATTTCTTGATGCGAATGAAGCGCTTGGCGACGTTCTGCTCTTCGATACCGGCGGACTGCAGCAGGAACACGAAGGGACCGGCGCTGCCATCCATGATCGGCACTTCGGAGGCACTGACATCGACATAGGCATTGTCGATACCGAGGCCGGCCATGGCCGACAGCAGATGTTCCACCGTCGAGATGCGTACGCCGTCCTTGAGCAGGGTGGTCGACATCGCTGTGGCACCGACGTTCTCGGCGCAGGCCTTGATCTCGACCGGTTCAGCCAGATCCACGCGACGGAAGACAATACCGGCGTCCGGAGCGGCAGGGCGCAGGGTCAGATAGACCTTTTGCCCGGTATGAATGCCGACGCCAGTGGCGCGGATGACATTCTTCAATGTGCGTTGCTTGATCATGCGCAGGAAAGCCTCGTCCGAGGGACGACATATTCCGGCAACCTTAGCATGTCGGTTTCGGACCGTGGAACCGGGCCGCCAGCGAAAAGACATTAGTTTGTTGCGTTTTTACAACAACCGCCGGCGACGGGTGAACGAACCGCCCGGCTGCGGCGACAGCCGGGGGCGGAGGCAGGTTTCCCGTCGCGGCGGCGGACCGCCGGGGCCGATCAATCGGCCTGACGACGCAGGAAAGCCGGAATGTCGAGGTAGTCGTCGACGGGTGCGCGCGCCGTATCGGTGGCCGCGGCGGTCGCAGCCGCTGCTGCTGCGGCGGCGACCGGGCGACCGCCCATGCCGGCCACCATGCGCGCCGGCTGCGGGTAGTCGTCGACCGGACGCTGGCGCGCACCGACCAGGGACACCCGCGGCTGGGTGATCGGCGCAGGCGGGGCCACACGCGCCGGCTGCACGCGATTCAGGCCGGTCGCCACGACGGTGACGCGGATCTCGTCGCGCATGTCCGGATCGAGCACGGTGCCCATGACCACGGTCGCGTCCTCGGCGGCGAACTCGGAAATCGTGCGACCGATCTCGTCGAACTCGTGCATGGTCAGGTCCATGCCGGCGGTGACGTTGACCAGGATGCCGCAGGCGCCGGCCAGATTGATGTCCTCGAGCAGCTTGTTGTTGACCGCGAACTCGGCCGCGGCCGTGGCGCGATCGTCGCCGCGGGCGACGCCGGTGCCCATCATCGCCATGCCCATTTCGGACATGACCGTGCGCACGTCGGCGAAGTCGACGTTGATCAGTCCCGGGCGGGTGATCAGGTCGGCAATTCCCTGCACGGCGCCGAGCAACACGTCATTGGCCGACTTGAATGCCGACAGCAGCGAGGTCTCGCGACCCAGCACCGACAGCAGCTTCTCGTTCGGAATGGTGATCAGCGAGTCGACGTACTGCGACAAGGCGTCGATGCCGGCGAGCGCGATCTGCTGGCGCTTGCGGCCTTCGAACGGGAAGGGCTTGGTCACGACCGCCACGGTCAGGATGCCCATTTCCTTCGCGAGCTGGGCGACCACGGGCGCCGCGCCGGTACCGGTGCCGCCGCCCATGCCGCAGGTGATGAAGACCATGTCGGCGCCGGTCAGGATCTCGCGCATGCGTTCGCGATCTTCCATCGCGGCCTGCTTGCCGACTTCCGGATTGGCGCCGGCGCCGAGGCCTTTGGTGACATTGCCGCCGAGCTGGACCGTGGTCTTGGCCGGACAGTTGCGGAGCGCCTGCGCGTCGGTGTTGGCGCAGATGAACTCCACCCCCTCGACGCCGGCATTGACCATGTGTGCGACCGCGTTGCCGCCGCCGCCGCCCACGCCAATGACCTTGATGACCGCGTTCGGTGCTGGTGTTTCGACGAATTCAAACATTTCCCTACCTCCAGGTGCTGCTTCTTTTGTCATGACCGGATCGCCGTCCGGCTCCGTTTCCGCATCTCGCGGAATGCCTGCGTCGACGCGCCGCGCGCATCGACGTTCAATCTCAGAATTCGCCCGTCACCCACTTGCGCAAGCGTCCCCACAGCGAGCCGACCGCTTCGCCGGCCGGGCTGGGCGCCGCCCGCAGCGACGGATGCTTGCTGCCCGCGAGCAGCAGTCCGACGCCGGTCGCATGCACCGGGTTGTTGATGACATCGCCGAGGCCCGACACGTATTGCGGCACGCCCACGCGCACCGGCATGTGGAACAGTTCCTCGGCCAGTTCGACGATGCCTTCCATCTTCGAACCGCCGCCGGTGAGCACGATGCCGGCCGCGACCAGCTCTTCGAGTCCGGAGCGGCGCAGTTCCGCCTGCACCATCTCGAAGATCTCTTCGTAACGCTTCTGCACCACATCGGCGAGCAACTGGCGCTGCAGGCGCCGCGGCGCACGGTCGCCGACCATCGCGACTTCGATGGTTTCCTCGGGCCGCGCCAGCTGCGCCAGCGCGCAGGCGTACTTGACCTTGATCTCTTCGGCGAACGGCGTCGGCGTGCGGAACGCGAAGGCGATGTCGTTCGTCACCTGGTCGCCGGCGATGCCGAGCGACGCGGTATGGCGCATCGCGCCCTGGGTGTAGACCGCGATGTCGGTGGTGCCGGCGCCGATATCGACGATGCAGACGCCGAGATCGCGTTCGTCCTGGGTGAGGACCGACTGCGCCGATGCCAGTTGCGACGGAATCAGGTCGTCGACCTTCAGGCCCGCGCGCGACACGCACTTGCTGATGTTCTGCGCCGCCGACTGCGCGCCGGTGATGACATGCACGCGCGCTTCCAGGCGCACGCCGATCATGCCGACCGGATGGCGAATGCCTTCCTGTTCGTCGAGCACGTATTCCTGCGCCTGCACGTGCAGGATGCGCTGGTCGGCCGGAATCGCGACCGCACGCGCGGCATCGAGCACGCGCTCGACATCGTCGTCCATCACTTCCTGGTTGCGGATCGCGACGACGCCCTGCGAATTCAGGGAACGGATATGGCTGCCGGCGATCGACGCGAACACCGAACGAATTTCGCAGCCGGCCATCAGCTCGGCTTCTTCGATGGCGCGCTGGATCGCCTGCACGGTCGATTCGATGTCGACGACGACGCCGCGCTTCAGTCCCTTCGAGGCCGCCGTGCCGATGCCGATGACTTCGACGCCCTCGCCTGGCGCGTATTCGCCGACGATGGCCGACACCTTGGCCGTGCCGATGTCGAGACCGACCAGCAGCGCCTTGTCAGACTTGCGGTTCATGCGCACTCCCCTGGATCGATTCCGTGGCTTCCGGTACCGGCGTTTCCGGCACCGCGGGCGCACGCCAAATCACCGAAAAACCGTTCGCGTAGCGAAGATCCGCACGCGCGATGCGGCTGCGTTCCGCCGCCGGCAGCCGCTGCATCGCCGCAATGAAGCGATCAAGACGCTGCACGGTCTGTTCGCGACCGAGCACGAACTCGGCGCCGTCTTCGGTGGCGACCAGCCACGCGCCACGCGGATTCATGCGGGTGGCGCGCACATCGAAGCCGATCAGCGCCAGCCGTTCGCGCGCAACCCGATGCTGTTCCCAGACTTCGCCGGCGCGCGCATCCGGGCCGTAAAGCCGCGGCAGCGTCTCCGGCACACGCGCGATGTCGGCGGCGAACACGTCGCCGTGATGACTGAGCAGACGGTCCTCGCCCCAGAACGCGATCGGCACGCGCTCCTCGACGCGCACGTCGATGCGGTCCGGCCAGTGCTTGCGCACCTCGGCACGCTCGACCCAGGGCAACGCTTCGACGGCGCGCTTCACGGCATCGAGTTCGACCGCGAAAAAGCCTTCGCGCGCGCGCGGCGCGACCGCAGCGCGCACGGCGGCTTCATCGACCTGAGCGAAACTGCCCTGCACGACCAGGCGTCGGATCGGCCAGCGTTCGTCGGCCAGCCAACCGTTGAGCACGGCGACGATCGGCGTCGCGACCAGCGCGAGCGCGATCATCCAGGCGGCCAGGCGGGCGATGCGCGGACTCATGCGCCACGCCCCCCGAACGAGGTTTCGAGAATGCGCCAGCACAGCGTCGGGTAGTCGATGCCGACCTGGGCTGCAGCCTTCGGCACCAGCGAGCGTTCGGTCATGCCGGGCGCGGTGTTCACTTCCAGCAGGAAAGGGCGGCCGCTGCGATCGCGCATGTAGTCGATGCGGCCCCAGCCCGAGCAACCCACCGCGTCGAACGCGATCAGCGCAAGGCGCCGCATTTCCGCTTCCGATTCGCCGTCCGCGCCGGGGCAGATGTATTGGGTGTCGCTGGTGACGTATTTCGCCGCATAGTCATAGAAGCCCTTGGCGGGCACGATGCGGATCGAAGGCAGCACCTGACGATCGAGAATGCTGACGGTCAACTCGTCGCCTTCGATGAATTGCTCGACGAGGATGTCGCCGTCGTGCTTGCGCGCAGCGTCGATGCCGGCCTCGAGTTCGGCCAGCGTGAATGCACGCGCGATGCCGACCGTCGAACCTTCGTGCGAGGGCTTCACGATCAGCGGCAGGCCAAGTTCGTCGACGATGGACTGCGCCGAACGCGGATGCAGGGCGTCGATGACCGCATACTTCGCGGTCGGCAGGCCAAGCGTCTGCCACACCTGCTTGGTGCGGATCTTGTCCATGCCGAGCGCCGAACCGAGCACGCCCGAACCGGTGTAGGGCACGCCGAGCGCTTCGAGCGCGCCCTGCAACACGCCGTCCTCGCCGCCGCGGCCATGCAGGATGTTGAACACGCGTGCGTAATGGCCCGCGCGCAGCGCGTCGAGCAAGGCCGGAATGCCGTCGACCGGATGGGCGTCGATGCCTTTCGCGCGCAAGGCATTCAGCACGCCGGCACCGGAGCGCAGCGAAACGTCGCGCTCGGCGGAGTTTCCGCCCATCACCACGGCGACGCGTCCAAAGGCGCGGGGGTCGGTGATCTTCATGCTCGTTCTTCCTTCAGATGTCCGCGCGCGCCGATTTCCTGCGCGACCACGCCGATGTCGCCCGCGCCCGCAAGCAGCACGAAATCGCGATCGCGTACCAAGGGCGTCAATGCACCGGGCAACTCGCGCGCATTCCTGACCAGGACCGGATCGATGCGGCCGCGCGCGCGCACCGCGCGCGCCAGCGACTTGCCGTCGGCGCCGGCGATCGGCGCTTCGCCGGCCGGATACACTTCGGTCAACACGAGCACGTCGACGGTCGACAGCACTTCGGCGAATTCGTCGAGCAGGTCGCGCGTGCGGGTGTAGCGATGCGACTGAAAGGCCATCACCAGCCGCCGCTCCGGCCAGCCGCCGCGCGCCGCCTCGATGATCGCGGCCAGTTCGCGCGGGTGATGGCCGTAGTCGTCGACGACCAATGCCTTGCCGTCGGCGACATCCAGCTCGCCGTGCAGATGAAAACGGCGGCCAACGCCGCGGAACTTCGCGAGCGCGCGCACGATGGCGTCGTCTTCGACGCCGAGTTCCCAGCCGATCGCGGCGGCCGCCAGCGCATTCAGCACGTTGTGCTTGCCGGACAAGGCGAGCTCGACCGCAACCGGCGCCGTGCGCTCGGGCAGCCACAGGTCGAAGTGCATGCGCCCGGCCCCGGCGCGGATGTTGGTGGCGCGCACGTCGGCGTCCGGATGTTCGCCGTAGCGCATGACGTTGCGCGGCGTTTCCGCTGCGAGCGCGGCCACTTCGGGATCGTCCAGGCACAACACCGCGAGACCGTAGAACGGCAGCCGATGCAGGAAGTCGGCAAAGGCTTTCTTCACCCGATTGAAATCGCCGCCGTAGTTCTCGAGATGGTCGGCATCGATGTTGGTGATGACGGCCAGCATCGGGCTCAGCAGCAGGAACGACCCGTCGGATTCGTCGGCTTCCGCAACCAGATACTTGCCGCTGCCGAGACGTGCGTTGGTGCCGGCGGAATTGAGCATGCCGCCGATCACGAACGTGGGATCGAGCCCGCCTTCGGCCAGAACGCTGGCGAGCAGGCTCGTGGTCGTGGTCTTGCCATGCGTGCCGGCCACGGCAATGCCCTGACGGAAGCGCATCAGCTCGCCCAGCATTTCCGCACGCGGCACCACCGGGATGCGCCGCGCCTTCGCCGCCAGCAGTTCCGGGTTGTCGGGTTTGATCGCGCCGGAGACGACCATCGCATCGGCGTCGCCAAGATGTTCGGTCGCATGACCGCGCTCGACGCGAATGCCCATCGCCGCGAGCCGGCGCGTGGTCGCGTTGTCGCCCAGGTCCGAACCGCTGACCTCGAAGCCGAGGTTGTGCAGCACCTCGGCGATGCCGCACATGCCGGTGCCGCCGATGCCTACGAAATGCACGCGGCGATACACCTGCATCAGGTCCGGGCGCGTGCCGATGCGACGCAGGGTCATGGCGACACCTCCAGACAGTGTTGGGCGACGACACGATCCGCCTCGGGCTTCGCCAGCGACCGCGCAGCCTCGGCCATCGCGAGCCGCTGCGACCCATCCGTCATCAGCACGCGGATGCGTGCGGCGAGATCGGCCGCGTCGAGCTGCGCTTCCGGCACGAGTTGGGCCGCGCCGGCCTC
>JBGASK010000042.1:0-23720 GCA_044229785.1 Ahniellaceae bacterium | reverse complement strand
GATTTCGTGCCGTGTCCAGTGCGCGAACTTCGATAGTCCGGCATTGGGTGGGCGCTGCTTGATGCCTTGGACTGACTCGCTTCGCGGGAGGATCAGCCCGCGTCGGATCGCAGGGGCATCGCATTCCACAAGCCGCAATGCGGGCACCAGATCGCTGTCGCTACTGACCACGACCAGTTGTTCGCACTCGCCGCGAACAGCGTCGCGATAGAGTTGAAGCGCGAGGTTGACGTCCGTCTGCTTTTCTTCAAGACGCCAGATTTCTACTCTGTCGAGTTTGTTGGGTGGATTCACCATCTTTGGCGCCCAAGCTGCTTCGAGCGAGTACGAACCACAAGTAATTTCTACTCTGCCACGTTGTCGCAGCGCTTGGTGATATCGCTCCTGCGCGATTTCGGCGGTCTTTCCCCGTGAGGCCAACCTTGCCTTGATGGGCGCTGTGAAATATCGGACTTGGACGAGTTCCGCAGATGGGTTCTGGATGCGGAGAATCAGGTCAAGCAGCGCAACCAGATCCAGCCACTTGTACCGCGTGTTCTTGAGGCATCCGAAGAACAGGTTGTAGCCGTCGACGTAGGCGATCGTGCGCAATTTCCACCCCCAGAAATGACAACACCGGCGCGAGGCCGGTGCTGTCGCCCAAAGGGTGGTCGCGAACCAAATCGCGCTCCCAGCGGGTGAGTCGTGAATGAATATTAGTATTCGAAGCGACTAATTTCCAGAGGCCTCGACCTGACTTCAGCGCCGCACGTCAAAGCGGCGTTCGCCGAGGAAGGCGTCGAGCTCGGCGGCGGTGGCGAGGCCGAAATCGCCCGGGGTGGCGTGTTTGAGGCAGGCGCTGGCGAGGCCGAGTTGGAGCGAGGTGGCGTCGTCGCGGCCGGTGGCGAGGCCGTGCAGGATGCCGGCGGCGAAGGCGTCGCCGGCGCCGATGCGGTCGACGATGGGCATGAGGGTGTGTGGTGCGGCGATGTGTTCGCCGCTGCGTGTCGACATCACTGCGCCGAGTTCGTGATGGTCGACGTTATGCTGCACGCGGATCGTGGTCGCGATGCGGTCGATGTTCGGGAACGCGGCGAAGGCGGCTTCGGCGGCGACCAGCGGTGCGCGTTCCGGCGTGTCGGCGCGGAAGTCGCGACCGAGCACGACGGCGAAGTCGCGGTGGTCGGCGAAGACGATGTCGGACAACGCCAGCAATTCGCCGAGCAGCTTCGGCGCATCGCCGTCCCATGCCTGCCACAGCTTGCCGCGGAAGTTGCTGTCGAAGGAGACGGTGACGCCGCGATCGTGCGCGGCGCGCGCGGCGCGGATGGCTGCGGCGGCCGGCTCGGCGCCGAGCGCCGGCGTGACGCCCGAGAGATGCAGCACGTCGACGCCGTCGAGCAACGCGTCCCAGTCGAAGGCATCGACCGCGGCGCGCGCGAAGGCCGAATCGGCGCGGTCGTACAACACTTCGCTGGGTCGATGGATCGCGCCGGTCGCGAGGTAGTACAGGCCCATGCGGCCAGAGCCCGCGACGACATGACGCGTATCGACGCCATGGCGGCGCAACTCGCCGACCGCCGCCGCGCCGAGCGCGGTGTCCGGCACCACGCTTGCCATCGTCGCTCGGTGGCCGAGCCGCGACATCGCCACCGCGACATTCGCTTCGGCGCCGCCGTATTGCACCTCGAAGCGCGGCGACTGCAGCAACAACTCGCGGCCGGGTGCGCCGAGGCGCAGCAGCAGTTCGCCGAAACAGAGCAGATGGGCGGTCATGAGGGCGGACTCCGAGGCTGGGACAGTGGAATGGGTCGGGTCGGGAAATGCATGCTGCGCCGCAGCGCGGTGATTCCAGGCCGGCCTGCAGGTCGAATCGTCAGAAAATTCAAGGCGTTTCTGGTTCGTTACGCCCCGCCTTGTTGCTGCGCTGCGATAGTTGTTAACGTTCATGTCACCGGTGTCATTCACGTCATTCGCTGCGAATGATACCGGTGTCATCAATCGAATTGCACTGCGCCCGCGCCAGACGCGCGGGACCAACGACGGTTGTGGGAGGGGAGATCGTGAACATGAAAGCAAGCGTAGGTCGGGGTCCGCTGCGGGCCATGTTGTCGGCGGCGATTCTTTGGTCCCTGTACGCGTCGGCAACGATGGCGCAGGACGGCGCCGCAGCCGCGCCGGACGAGTCCGGCGATGCGTCCGAGCAATCGCCGGACAAGGCTGCGGACGAGACCAAGGAATTGCACGAGGTGGTGGTGAGTTACACCGCCAGTCTCGAACGCGCGATCGAACTCAAGCGCGACAACACCGCACAGGTCGACGCCATCGTCGCCGAAGACATCGGCAAGTTCCCGGACCTGAACCTGGCCGAGTCGATGCAGCGCGTGCCGGGCGTCACCATCACCCGCGACGCGGGCGAAGGCCGGCAGATTTCGGTGCGCGGCCTCGACGGCCAGTTCACGCGCATCCGCATCAACGGCATGGAGGCGCTGACGTCGACCGGGGGCACCGACAGTTCCGGCGGCGCCAATCGTGCACGCAACTTCGACTTCAACGTCTTCGCCTCCGACCTGTTCAACAGCATCCTGGTGCGCAAGACCGCATCGGCCGAAGTCGAGGAAGGTTCGCTCGGCGCGACCGTCGACCTGAACACCGCGCGCCCGTTCGACTATCCCGGCTTCACTTTCGCGACGTCGGCGCAGATGGGCTACAACGACTTGTCCGACGACAGCGACCCGCGCGCCGCGGCCATGATCAGCAACACGTTCGCGGATGGTGCGCTCGGCGCCCTGCTGTCGGTGGCCTATACCGATCGCGCGCTGATCGAGGAAGGGCACAGCACGGTGCGCTGGGATCGCGGCAACAGCAGCGGCGGCTTCAACGCGAGTTCGCCGTTCGCGGCCGCGCGCGACGCCAGCACCTTCCACCCGCGCATTCCGCGCTACGGCGTGCTCGGCCACGACCAAAGCCGCCTTGGCGTCACCAGCGCCCTGCAGTGGGCGCCGGGCGATGCGACCCTGTTCACCTTCGATGCGTTGTACGCGAACTTCGACGCAACCCGCAGCGAAGACTTCCTCGAGGCGATCTCGTTCAGCCGCACCGGCGCCGGCAAGCCGCAGACGATCGTGCGCGACGGTGTCGTCGACGCCAACGGCAATCTGGTCTACGGCGTATTCGACAACGTCGACGTGCGTTCCGAATCGCGTTACGACGAACTCGAGACCACCTTCCAGCAGTTCAGCCTCGACGGCACGCACGCCTTCTCGGACGGACTGCGCGGGCACATGCTGCTCGGCTATTCGAAGTCCGATTTCGACAATCCGATCCAGACCACGGTGACGATGGATCGCATCGATGTCGATGGGTATGTCTGGGACTACCGCGGCAACGACCGCCTGCCGTTGATCGATTACGGCTTCGACACCACCGATCCGGGCGCATGGACCTTCGCGAACGGCGTGTCCGAAATTCGCCTGCGTCCGCAACGCGTCATCAACACCTACGGCAACGCGCTGTTCGAGCTCGAGTACGACCTTGCCGACGCCTGGAAGCTGAAAGGCGGCGTGCAGTGGAAGGAGTACGAGTTCGCGAGCAGCGAACTGCGTCGCGCCTCGGAAACCGCGGTGCCCGGCCTGCCGTCGGGGGTCACCCTCGCCGACCTGACGCGTCTGCTGCAGCTCTCCGACCTCGACGTCGCCAACGGGACCGATTCGGTCTGGCTCGCGCCGGACTTCGACGCGTTCGCCGAACTGCTCGGCATCTACAGCGGCGAGGGCACGTTCGCGCTGTCGTCGACGGTCGCTGCCGCGCTCGGCAACAACCGCGAAGTCCGCGAGAAGGACATCGGCGCCTTTGCGCAACTCGACTGGTACGGCGACTTTCTGGGTCGCGAATTGCGCGGCAACTTCGGCGTGCGGGTGGTCGACACGGCGCAAGGATCGCTCGGTTTCGCGATCGTCAACAACGTGCCGAAGCTGACCAAGATCGAACGCGACTACCGCGACACGCTTCCGTCCATGAACCTGGCCTGGGACGTGAGCGACGACGTCGTGCTGCGCTTCGCCGCGGCCAAGGTCATGTCGCGGCCCGGTCTCGGCAACCTCACGCCGGGCGTGACCGTCAGCGTGTCCGGCGGCAATCGCACGGTGACGGGCGGCGATCCGTACCTGGAGCCGTTCCGCGCCAAGACCGCCGACCTCGCGGTCGAGTGGTATTTCGACGAACAGGCGGTGCTCTCGCTCGGCGCGTTCTACAAGGACATCGACACCTTCGTGCAGACCTCGCGCGAGACCCGGCCGTTCAGCAGTTCGGGATTGCCCGACAGCCTGCTCGACGGCACCGGCGCAACGCCGGACGACGACTTCCAGTTCAACATCCCGCTGAATACGCCGGGCGGCGAACTGACCGGCGTCGAATTCCTGTACCAGCAGCCCTTCACGTTCCTGCCGGATCCGTTCGACGGGTTTGGCGTGCAGTTCAACTACACCTACGTCGACTCGAAGATCCAGTACCTGACCGCGGCCGGTGCCGCGGCGCTGAGCACGGACCTGACCGGTCTGTCGAAGAACGCCTGCAATCTCACCGGCTACTTCGAAGGCGAACGTTTTGGCGCGCGCGTTTCGGGCAGCTATCGCGATGGTTACCTGACCACCGTGCCCGGCCGCAACAACAACAACGTCGAAGGCACGGCCGAGGTGTTCACGGTCGATGCGTCGGCTTCGTACAAGATCAGCGATGCCTTCGAGCTGACCTTCGAAGCGCTGAACCTGACCGACGAGTTCAACGACCAGTGGGTGGACTCGATCGCCGATCGATCGTCGGTCTACCACCACACCGGTCGTCAGTATCTGGTCGGATTCCGCTTCAAGAACTGAGATTCCGGTTCTTCTTGCCCTGCGGCGGCCGTTGCGGAACGGCCGCCGTTTTCCTTGCGCTAGAGCAGCACGCGCGTGCCGAGTTCGACGACCTGGTTCGCGGGCAGTGCGAAGTAGGAGCCGGGGTCGTCGGCCTGGCGGCTCATGGCGGCGTAGAGGCCGGCGCGCCACGCCGGCAGTCGGCCGGGGCCGTTGGCGATGCTGGAGCGGGCGACCACGTAGGTGACCGCGAGGTCCGCCGCGACGCCGTAGGACGCGTCGAGCTGACGCAGCGCCTTCGGCAGGTCGGGTTCCTCGCGGAAGCCGAAGCGCACGCGCACGTCATGCATGTCGCCGCCGAGCTCGGTGGCGGTCACGCGTTCCCCGGGATTGGCGTAGGGCGTCTCGAGGAATTCGATGTGCACGAACAGCACGCGCCGATGCAGCACCTTGAAATGCTTGAGTCCATGCAGCAACGCGCTCGGCACCCGGCCCGGATCGGAGTTCAGGTAGACGGCAGTGCCCGGCACGCGGGCGACGCCGGCGACCAGCGCGGCGGCGCAGCCGTCCATCGGCAGGTCGAGGCGGGTACGTTCTTCCGCCACCAGGACGCTGCCGCGGCGCCAGGTCGTCAGCAGCACGAAGATCAGCGCGCCGAGCGCCAGCGGGAACCAGCCGCCGTGCAGGAACTTCATCGCGTTCGAGCCGAAGAACACGCATTCGACCAGGAATACGACGGCGAGGAAGCCGAGCAGCACGACGCGACGTTTCGCCTTCCGCTGCGCCGCGATGACGGCGGTCAACAGCGTCGTCACGATCATCGTGCCGGAGACGGCGATGCCGTAGGCCGCGGCCAGCGCACTCGACGAACCGAAGGCGACGACCAGCAGCACCACGCCGGCCAGCATCAGCCAGTTCACTGCCGGCACGTAGATCTGCCCGCGTTCGGTGTCCGAGGTATGCAGCAGGCGGATGCGCGGCAGGAAGCCGAGGCGCGACGCCTGCAGCGTGATCGAATACGCGCCCGAAATCGTCGCCTGCGAGGCGATCACGGTTGCCGCTGCGGCCAGCGCGACCAGCGGCCACAGGAACCATTCGGGCGCCAGCGCATAGAACGGATTCGCGGCCGCGGCCGGATTCCGCATGACCAGCGCGCCCTGGCCGAAATAGTTCAGCAGCAAGGCCGGGCAGACCAGGCCATACCAGGCCACGCGCACCGGCCAGGCACCGAAGTGGCCCATGTCCGCGTACAGGGCTTCGCCGCCGGTCAGGGCCAGAAACACCGCGCTCATCAGCACGAAGGCGGCAGCCGGATGTTCCAGCGCGAACTGCAATGCGTGGCGCGGATCGAGCGCGGCGAGCACCGCCGGCGTCTGCGCGATGCTGATGACGCCGAGCACGCCGAGCGTCGCGAACCACAGCAGCGTGACCGGCCCGAACGAGGCGCCGACCCGACCGGTGCCGTGACGCTGCACCAGGAACAGGCCGACGAGGATGCCGATCGTGATCGGCAGCACCCAATGCGACAGCGCCGGCGCGGCCACGGCCACGCCTTCGATGGCGGACAGCACCGAGATCGCCGGCGTGATGATGGCGTCGCCGTAGAACAGCGCCGCCGCGAACACGCCGAGCACGATGACGCCCGCGGCGAGTCGCGGATGCGATTGGCTGGCGCGATGCGCGAGTGCGGTCAGCGCCAGCACGCCGCCTTCGCCGTCGTTGTCGTGGCGCAGCACCACCCAGACGTATTTGATCGAGACGACCAGAGTGACGGCCCAGAACAGCGCCGACAGCGTGACCAGCACGTGTTCCGGCGTCGGCGTCAGGCCGTGGCCGGGTGTGAAGGCTTCCTTGAAGGCGTACAGCGGGCTGGTGCCGATGTCGCCGTAGACGATGCCGAGGGCCGCGAGGACCAGGGCGGAGCGCGAGGATTTCATGGCGGGACTCGTTGCGGGAATCAGGGTTGGAAGCGATAACCGACGCCGGTGTCGGTCAGCAGATGGCACGGTCGCAGCGGATCGGCTTCGAGCTTGCGGCGCAGATGGCCGACGACGATGCGCACGTAGTGGTGCTGGCCGGCGGCGTCCGGGCCCCACGCATCGGCGAGCAATTGCCGATAGGTCATGACCTGGCCGGCGTGCGCGGCGAGCAGGGCGAGCACGTCGAACTCGATCGGGGTGAGATGCACGAACTCGCCGTTGCGCTGCACCCGCCGCGCCGCGAAATCGATGCGCAGTTCGCCGAAGCGGGCGACCGGCGGCGTTCGCTCCGGGCGCAGGCGCCGGGTCAGCGCACGAATGCGCGCCAGCAGTTCGCCGCTCGAAAACGGCTTCGCCAGGTAGTCGTCGGCGCCGGCGTCGAGTGCGGCGATCTTGTCCGTTTCGAGATGGCGCGCCGACAGGATCAGCACCGGCAGTGTCGACCAGCGCCGCAACTCGCGGACGAAGTCGACGCCATCGCCGTCGGGCAGCCCGAGATCGAGCAGCACGATCTCGATGTCGCGCAGGGACAGCGCCGGTCGCGCGGCGGCGAGATCGGCCGCCGCGTGAACGATCAGGCCGGCGCTTTCCAGTCGTTCCTGCAGCAGGCGGCGGATCGAGAAGTCGTCCTCGATCACCAGCACCGTGGCGGCGTTGCGTTCAGCCATGTGCGGGCACCGAATCCGGCAGCGCCGGCATCACGTCGCGCGGTGCGGCGAGCACGATCTCGACTTCGGCCGCATCGTCGCGATTGCGCAGATGAAGATGGCCGCCGTGCGCGGCCACGACGGCCTGGCAGGTCGCGAGACCGATGCCGAAGCCGCCGCGATCGCTCCGTTCGCCGCGCGCGAAGGCCGCGAGCAGCGGCTCCGCGCGTTCCGGAAAACGCGAGCCGGTGTTGCGCACGCGCAGATGCACGAGACCGGCCTCGGCCTCGGCCGATACGGCAACGTCCTGATCCTCGCCGCCCTGCTTGAGCGCGTTGTCGATCAGGTTGGCGACGACGCGTTCGAACATCGCGGCATCGAGTCGCAGCCAGGGCAGTTCTGCGGGCAGGTCGATACGGACGCGCGCGCTGCCGGGCACGCCGCTCAACGTGGCCAGGGCGGCGCCGACCACTTCGTCCAGCGCCACCCAGTCGCGCCGCAACACGCCGGCGGCGCTGCGTGCCTGCGCGAGGTCGAGCAGGCTTTCGCACAAGCGGTTCGCGCGCAGCGCCTCATCGCAGACGGACGCGGCGCGCTCGCGGATGGCCGAGCGGTCGAACTCGGTTGCGGCGTCGCGCAGGGCATCGGCGCGGCCGTAGAGCACGGTCAGCGGCGTGCGCAGATCGTGCGACAGCGTCGCGAGCAGGCTGTTGCGCAGCCGTTCGGCTTCGATCTCGGACTGCGTGCGCGCCGCGACGTCGAGGTAGTGCAGGCGTTCGAGCGCGGCCGCCATCAGTTCGGCAACGGTGGACAGCAGGTTCTGGCGATTCAGGTCTTCGGTCGGGCGCAGCGTCGGCAGCCGCGTTTCCAGCACGCCGCGCAGCCGTGTCGCGCCACGCAGCGGCTGCAGGTTGCGCACCGGTCGCAGGGCGTCGCCATCGTTGATCTGAGCCGACGTGCCCGCGACCAGCACCGAGCGAACGGCGGCGTCGCCCGCTGGCGCATCCGCATCCGCCGGGTGGCATCGCGCTTCGCCATCGAGTTGCCGGCGCAGGAAGGCGACGACGCCATCGATGACCTGTTCGCGGCGCAACGTGGCATTCAGTTCGGCGGCGAGTTCGTACAAGGCGCGTTGTCGCGCTTCGCTGGCGCGCGCTGCCTGCTCCTGGGTGTGCAACTTGCCGCTGACGTGCGAAATGATGAGGGCGACGGCCAGCATCACCGCGAACACGATCAGGTATTCGGCGTCGTGTACGGTGAACGAGCCGCGCGGCGGCACGAAGCCGACATCGAACACCGCGACGTTGAACACGCTGGCCAGCAGCGCCGGGCCGCGCCCGTAACGAAACGCCACGAGCGCCACCGCCAGCAGCAGGATCATCGCGATGTTCGCGGTGGCCAGGCGCTGATAGGCCGGCAACAGCAGCAGCGCGAGCACGATGCAGGCGGAGAGCGCGGCGAGATACGGGTGCGGCGCCGGGCGCGTTGCGTCGGCGGGATCGGCGGCGTTGTCCATGCGCCAAGTGTGGGCGCAGCCGCATAAAAAATCCGGAAAGATTCCTCGTCGCCGAGTTGGCTCAGCGCGGCGGTTCGGTGCGCTTGGGCGGCGTGTGCGGGGTCATGGTGCCGAGATCCCATTCGGATTCGACGAAGACGCGTTGCGTCGGCGCGTAACGCGGATACCCGCCGACCTCGTCCTCGCGGTCGATGATTTCGCCGCGGCCTTCGATGGTGTTCGCAACGATGCGGCGGTCGACGAGGTCGCGGTCCCAGGGCGTGGCGCCGGCGTCGAGGATGACGGCGTCCTGCACGTCCGGCGCGGCCAGCGGCTTGACGCCGAAGGGCAGGGCCGGGCGCTTGATCGCGACGAGTTCGGCGCGCGACGTCGTGTAGCGGCCGAGCAGCGGCAGCGGCTCGCCCATCCGATCGACGGCGAGGTTGTCGTCGCCGTAGTACTCGACATCGCCGGAACCGCCGAGCATGAACAGCGCCACATCGTCCGGCGTCGACGGGCCGGCACGCATCACGTTGCCCAGCAGGACCACGCGCCCGAGTTCGTACGGCCACTCGATCCATTCCTCGGCGATCAGGTTGTAATGCACCGCGCGCGGGCCCGGATCGTAGATGAGGTTGTTGACCATCATGCCGCGCGCGCCGCCCTTGAACAGCGCGTTGCGCTCGTGGTTGTGCGCATAGAGATTGCCGACCAGCAGGATGTCGTTGACGTTGTCGTGCAGCAGGGTGCCCTTCGAGTGTTCGCCCTTGGAATGGGTCGAATGGCGCAGGCCTTCGGCGATGATGTTGCTGCTGTAGGTGATCCGATGCGACACCGTCCTGCGCCATTCGTCCGGGTTCGCGCCGATGAAGCGCGCGCCGGAAGCCGACAGGTTTTCGTCGGTGCCCCATGTGAACGAGCAGTGGTCGACGATCACGTCGTGCGCGCCGGACAGCGTCGACAGGGCGTCGACGTCGAAACCGAGGCCAGGCCCGACGCCGGCACTGCCGGTGCGCACGCGCAGATGGCGCAGGACCACGTCATGCGTCGTGATCTGCACGCCGCCGCGAATCAGGGTGATGCCGGGCGCGGGCGCAGTCTGTCCGGCGATGGTGACGTAGGGTTCGGAGATCGCCAGGCGCGTGCGATCCAGGTCGATGATGCCGCCGACCTCGAACACGATGATGCGCGGCCCCTTGCTGTCGATCGCCGCGCGCAGCGAACCCGGGCCGTTCGCGGCGAGCGTGGTCACGCGCAGGATCGCGCCGCCGCGGCCGCCCGGCGTGTGTGCGGCCCAGCCCTGGGCGCCGGGGAAGGCCGGACTCGGTTCGGCCGCCGCGACCGCAGCGGCGAACAGGGACGAGAGCAGCAGGCAGACGTGGCTGAGCCAGTGGGCAGGGCGCATCGGAACTCCGTTCGGATTCGGGATCGCGGTTCGGCCTAGCCTGCGCCGGGCCACGGTGGATTGTAAATGACACCGGTTTCCTTTATACCAGACGCCATTCCCGACGACTGCCGTGGAGGGCGTCCGTGTCGTCTGTCCTGTCCGAATCCCTGCCCTGGTCCGATGCGGCGATCGCCGAGGCCTTCGTTTCGGCGCGACTGGCGGCGCGCAGCCTGCCGGGTTTCCCGGGCGAGCACATTCCGGCCGATCTGGCTGCGGGCTACCGCATCCAGGATGCCGCCATCGCGCGCTGGCCGGACGACATCGCCGGATGGAAGATCGGCTTCATCGCCCCGGCGCGGCGCGACGCGTCCAACGACGAGCGCGTGCTCGGCCCCGTCTTCGCGCGCCAGTTGCGTTTTGCCGGGACGGAAGACGACCTGTCGTTTCCGGTATTCGCCGGCGGTTTCGCGGCGGTCGAAGCCGAATACGCCTTCCGCATCGCGCACGACGTGCCGATCGACCGCCATCACTACGATGCAGGCGCGGCGGCCAAGGTCGTCGACGCGATGCACATCGCGATCGAGACCGCCGGCAGCCCCCTGGCCACGATCAATCATCTCGGTCCGACCGTGGTCGTGTCCGACTTCGGCAACAACGCCGGACTGATCGTCGGCCCCGCGATCCGCGACTGGCGCACGCGCGACCCGGCCTCGCTGCGCTGCGCCACCTTTGTCGACGGCGAACATGTCGGCAGCGGTGGCGCCGAGCGCCTGCAGCCCTCGCCGCTGGCCGCGCTGGCGTTCGCGCTCGGGCGCCTGGCCCGGCGCGGCCATGCGCCGCGTGCCGGCTGCTGGATCACCACCGGCGCGGCGACCGGCATTCACGACATCGTCTCCGGCGCATCGGCGCTGATCGACTTCGGCGGCGACGGCCGTCTGCGCTGCCACGCCGTGCCTGCCGCGCCGCACGCGGCCCCCGCCTCATGCTGAGGCGCGACTTCCTCGTCGGCAGCGCCGTTTTCGCGGGCGGCGTCGCGTTGCCTGCAGGCGCGGCGGAAACATTCACCGCCGCCGACGTGCACATCGACACCTATCCGACCGTGCAGGCGGTGCGTTTCATCGCCCAGCGCATCGAACTCGACAGCGGCGGCGAGTTGCGCCTGCGGCTGTATCACGCGGGGCAGCTCGGGCGCGAAGCGGACACCTTGGCGCTGGTGCAGCACGGCGCCATCGACATCACCCGCGTCACCTTCGCGGCGCTGAACAACCTGTTCCCGGCGACGCGGGTATTGTCGCTGCCGAACGTGATCGATTCGGTCGATCACCTGCATCGCGTGCTCGACGGCGCGCCGGGGCGGCGCATCGGCGAATCGTTCCGCAGCCGCGGTCTGGTCTGTCTGGCGCACTACGACGCCGGCGCACGCTGCTTCTACAACGCGCGCCGCCCGGTGCGCACGCCGGATGATCTGCATGGCCTGAAGTTGCGCGTGCCCTCGTCCGACATCTTCATGGCGATGGTGCGCGCGCTGGGCGCGAACCCGACGCCACTGGCCTTCGGCGAAGTGTTTTCGGCGCTGCAGACGGGACTGATCGACGGCGCCGAGAACAACTGGCTGACCTATCAATCGACGCGCCAGTTCGAAGTCGCGCGCCATTGGGCGCCGACCGCGCACGCCTACACGCCGGATACCCTGCTGATGTCGGCGCAGCGTTTCGATGCGTTGCCGTCGGCGCATCGCGACCTGCTGCTGCGCGCCGCGGCCGATTCGGTACCCTTCATGCGGGCCTTGTGGCGCGAGAACGAACAGCGCGCGCGCGAACTCGTGCTCGCCGCCGGAACCGAAGTCAGCGAACTCGACCGGGCCGCGTTCCGCGCGCGTTCTGCCGGCTTGCTCGACAGTCATCTCGGCGACGCCGACCTGCGCGACCTGTACGACGCGATCCGGGGGCTGGCATGAGCGCGGAAGCCGATGTTCCGGTGTCCATGCCCGTGCGCGAGCCCGCTGCGCATGCCTGGCTCGCGCGCGCAGCGCTGGCCGTCGCCGGTTCGGCGCTGTTGCTGCTGGTGGCGGTGCAGGCATGGCAGGTCGTCGCGCGTTATCTGTTGAACGACTCGCCCGGCTGGACCGAGCCCGTGTCGGTGCTGTGCATGACCACGGCGATGATGCTCGGCGCGGCCGTGGCCGTGCGCGACGACCGCCACTTCAGCTTTCAGTTACTGCTGCACCGACTGCCGCCAGCGATGGCGCGCCTGTTGCGCGTGGCGATCCAGTTGGCCATCGCCGCCGCGGGTGCCTTGCTCGCAGGTTGGGGCAGCGTGCTGGCCACGGATTTGCGGGACGTGCGCACGGCCGGCGCGCCGATGTCGCAGGGCCTGCTCTATCTGCCGGTCGTGGCCGGCGGCGCCTTGATCCTGCTGTTCGCGCTGGCGCGCGTGCCGCAGGTTTGGCGACGCGTGGAGGCCGACTGATGGCCGTCACCATCCTGTTCACCGTCTTCCTGATCTTGCTGCTGATCGGCATGCCGGTCGCGTTCGCGCTGTTGTGCGCATCGCTGGCCACGCTGGTCTATCTCGACCTGCCGACGATCGTGGTGGTGCAGCAGACCGCGGCGGCGGCCGGGTCGAGTTCGCTGATCGCGATTCCGTTGTTCATCTTCGCAGGCGAACTGATGATGCGCGGCGGCATTTCCGAACGGCTGATCGCGCTGGCCGCGGCATTGGTCGGGCGTCTGCGCGGCGGGCTGGCGCAAGTCAGCGTGGTCGCCTCGCTTCTGTTCGGCGGCGTGTCCGGATCGGCCATTGCCGACGTCTCCGCGATCGGCGGCACCATGGTCCCGCAGATGGTGAAGCGCGGTTTCGACCGCGACTTCGCGGTCAACGTGACCATCAGCGCAGCGCTCGTGGCCCTGCTGGTGCCGCCTTCGCACAATCTGATCTTGTATTCGGCGGCGGCCGGCGGCGGCCTGTCGATCGCCGACCTGTTCGCGGCGGGCATCGTGCCGGCACTGTTGATGACGATCACGCTGATGGTCACGACCTGGTGGATCGCACGCCGCCGCGGGTATGCATCCGAACCCTTCCCGGGCGTGGCCGCGATCCTGTCGCGTTTCGTTGCGGCCTTGCCGGGTCTGCTGCTGGTCGCGCTGATCTTCGTCGGCATCAAGGCCGGCATTTTCACCGCAGTCGAAAGCGCGTCGATCGCCGTGGTCTACGCGCTCCTCGTCACTGCCGTGTTGTACCGGAAGCAGTCTCGCGCCGACTTCGTCGCCACCTTGCAGGCCGCCGTGCGCAGTACCGGCACGGTGCTGTTCGTGATCGCGGCGGCGGCCACCTTCGGCTGGCTGCTCGCCTATCTGCAGGTGCCCGCGGCCGCCGTGGACGCCTTGCGCGCCGTCGCCGGCGACAGGTTTCAGGTCCTGCTGCTGATGAACCTGGTCCTGCTCGCGCTCGGCACCTTCATGGACCTGGCGCCGCTGATCATCATCTGCACGCCGATCTTCCTGCCGGTGGCGCGCGCTTTCGGCATCGACCCGGTGCATTTCGGCGTCATCCTGATCCTCAACGGCGGCATCGGCCTGATTACGCCGCCGGTCGGCTCGGTGCTGTTCGTCGGTTCCGCCATCGGCCAGATCAGCGTCGCACAGGCGTTGCGCACGATCTGGCCGTTCTACCTCGCCGCGCTGGCCGTGCTGTTGCTGGTCAGCTACGTGCCGGCATTGACGCTCACCCTGCCAGCGCTGTTGCGCTAGCACCTAGAATCGCGCCATGACGACACGCCGCAGCAGAACTCGCGAACCCGACACCGAGACCGCCGGCGAGGCGCCTGCGCTGCGCGCCGGCAAGGCCACGATCAACGACGTCGCGCGCTTGTCCGGCGTGTCGAAGAAGACCGTTTCGCGGGTCATCAACCAGTCGCCGCTGGTGCATCCGGACACGCGCGAGAAGGTCAGCGCGCTGATGCGCAGCCTTGGCTACGTGCCCGACCCGCAGGCACGCGGGTTGGCGTTCCGGCGCTCCTTTCTCGTCGGCCTGGTCTACGACAATCCGAACGCGCCCTACGTCATCAACCTGCAGACCGGCGTGCTCGACACCCTGCGCGGCAGCGGCTTCGAACTGGTCGTGCACCCCTGCGACCGCAAGGCCGTGGATTTCGTCGACGGCGTGCGCGATTTCGTCGAGCGCCAGAAGTTGCACGGGGTGATCCTGCTGCCGCCGGTCTCCGAGAACGAGATGCTGGCGACGATGCTGCGCGAGATCGGCTGCGACTACGTGCGCGTGGCCTCGGCCCAGCTCGACGACGCCTCGCGCATGGTCGTGTCGAGCGACCGCGAAGTGGCGGCGGAAGTGGCGCGTTACCTCGAATCGCTCGGCCATCGCGAGATCGCGATGATCACCGGGCCGGTGGGCTACCGGTCTGCCGACGAACGCCGGGCCGGATTCGTCGACGGCCTGGCCCAGCGCGGCCTGACCATGCGCCCGGAGCACCAGTTGGCCGGCCAGTACAACTTCGAGTCGGGCGTGGCCTGCGGCGAGGCCTTGCTGTCGCGCACGCCGCGGCCCACGGCGATCTTCGCGTTCAACGACGAGATGGCGTCGGGCGTCTATCGCGCCGCGTACAGCCTCGGCCTGCGCATCCCCGACGACGTGTCGGTGATCGGTTTCGACGACAGCCCGCTGGCGTCGCGACTGTGGCCGACGATGACGACGGTGCGCCAGCCCATCCGCGAGATGGGCCGTCGCGCCGCGGCGATGTTGCTGCGTCCGGGGCCGGCGCCAGGCGGCGAGGCCGCTACGGTCTTCGTGCCGCACCTGGCGGTGCGCGACTCCTGCCGTTCCCCCAGCCCGCGCTGAGGCAGAGTCGATGACGACCAGCTTCGCGCTTGAATTGACACCGGTTTCCAACGGCCGCCGCTCCGCGTAGGATCGGCCTGAACGACGAGGTTTCGCCATGTACAAGAAGACCTGCCACGCCAGCCACCCGGATTCGATGTCCGGCGTCGACAACGAGACGCTGCGTCAGCGGTATCTGCTCGACGGCCTGTTCCTCGACGGCCAGGTCGCGCTGGTCTATACCCACTACGAACGCATGGTCGTCGGCGGTGCGGTACCGACGACGACGCCGCTGTCGTTGCCGCTGCAGACCGAGCCGGCGTCGGCTGCGGGCAAGCCCTTTCTGGCGCGACGCGAACTCGGCATCGTCAATGTCGGTGCGCCCGGCACCGTCGCGGTCGACGGCGCCGTTCACGCGATGGCACCGCATGATGGCCTCTACGTGCCGATGGGCAGCAGCGAAGTCGTGTTCGCGTCCGCCGATCCGGCCCGGCCGGCACGTTATTACCTGATCTCGACACCGGCGCATGCGCGCTTCGACACCATGCACCTGCCGATCGAACGCGCGGTGCCGCTGGAACGCGGCGCGCGCGAAACCTCGAACGAACGCACCATCTACCAGTACATCGTGCCGGCCACCTGCAAGTCGGCGCAGTTGCTGCTCGGACTCACGCTGCTGAAGCCCGGCAGCGTCTGGAACACGATGCCGCCGCACCTGCACGACCGCCGCTCCGAGGTCTATTTCTATTTCGGGCTCGATGCGGCGCAGCGCGTCTTCCATTTCATGGGCAAGCCCGACGCGGCCCGCCACATCGTGGTCGCGAACGAGGAAGCGGTGGTATCGCCGCCGTGGTCGATCCACATGGGTGCGGGCACCTCGGCCTACGGTTTCATCTGGGCGATGGGTGGCGAGAACCTCGACTACACCGACATGCACGCCCTCGACATCTGTCAACTGCATTGAGGTGAACGTGGCTGCGCATTCGTTCGATCTGACCGGCCGGGTCGCCCTGGTCACCGGCGCCAACACCGGACTGGGCCAGGCCATCGCCGTGGCGCTGGCCGAAGCCGGGGCGGACATCGCCGCGGTCGCACGCAGCGAGGCCGACGTCACCGCGGCCGCGGTGCGCGCCTGCGGACGACGCTTCCACCGCATCGCGCAGGCGCTGGATGCCGGCGTGCCGGTAGGAGCCATCGTCGAGGACTGCGTGGCCGCGCTTGGCGGCGTCGACATCCTGGTCAACAACGCCGGCACCATCCGCCGTGCCGACGCCCTCGACTTCAGCGCGGACGACTGGGATGCGGTGATGGGCGTGAACCTGCGCAGCGCCTTCTTCCTGGCCCAGGCCGCGGCACGGCAGATGGTCGCTCAGGGTCGCGGCGGCAAGATCCTCAACATCGCGTCGATGCTGTCGTTCCAGGGCGGCATCCGCGTCGCCTCGTACACGGCCAGCAAGCACGGCCTGCTCGGCCTGACGCGCATTCTCGCCAACGAATGGGCGGCGCTCGGCATCAATGTCAACGCGATCGCGCCCGGCTATTTCGAGACCAACAACACCGAAGCGCTGCGCAACGACGAACAGCGCAATCGTGCGATTCTGGAGCGCATTCCGGCGGGACGATGGGGTCGGCCCGGCGATCTGGGCGGCGCCGCCGTGTTCCTGTGTTCGGCGGCGGCCGACTACGTCCATGGCGCGGTGCTGCCGGTCGACGGCGGCTGGCTGGCGCGCTGAGCGCGGCCGCGGCTGAATCCCCTGCGGCCCTCGTGTAAACTTCCCGGCCTTCGCGTGCCCGTCTGGGCGCCCCTGCATTCCCTTGGAGCTGATGGCCATGAAGCTGCGTCTTTCCTTCGCTGTGTTCGCCCTTTCAATCGTGTCGGCGGTATCGGCGCAGGACGCCGCGCCGGCCGCGGCGCCGGAAGCGGCCGCGACGGAAGCGGCACCGGCCGCTGCACCGGTCGATCCGATGGCCGCCGTCGGTGCGGCCTTTGCGGAACTGGCCCAGGCCAAGCCGGGCGACGCCCAGGCCGGTGCCGGCAAGGCCGCCGCCTGCGCCGCCTGCCACGGTCTGGACGGCAATTCGGCCGATCCGCTGTATCCCAAACTGGCCGGTCAGCATGAGGGCTACATCTCGCGCCAGCTCACCCTGTTCAAGCTCGGTGCGCGCCCCAACCCGATCATGCTCGGCTTCGCCGCCACCCTGTCGCCGCAGGACATGCGCGACATCGGCGCCTATTTCGCGACCCAGAAGCCGCAAGCCGGTGTCGCCGACGAGACCCCGATCCAGGACGAGCTGAGTCCCTACAAAGGCCAGCGCATCGTCGATGTCGGCCAGAAGCTGTACCGCGGCGGCGATGCGGCGCGCAGCATTCCGGCCTGCACGGCCTGCCATGGTCCGTCCGGTCGCGGCGTGCCGGGGCCGAGCTATCCGTCGCTGGGCGGCCAGCATGCCGGTTACACCGCCAACGTGCTCAAGCTGTTCAAGGCCACGCCAGCCGGCGCGCCCGCCCTGAAGGACCCGAATTACGTCGTCATGGCCCAGATCGCCGGTCGTCTCGCCGACGAAGAGATCCTGGCGCTGTCCTCGTATCTGGAAGGCCTGCACAACCGCGCCGACGCGGCGCCCGCCACGGCCGCCCAGCCCTGATCCGGGAACTTTCCGCGGCGGCCGGGCTCAACACCCGTCGCCGGTCTTCGTGACCGCCCCCACCGATTGATGGAGTTGTCTTCATGCTGATCCGCCTTCTGGCCGCTGCCGCATTTGCCCTTGCCTCCGTGTCCGCCTTTGCCCAGGCCGGGGTCGAGCCGTATCAGGCCGGCACGCACTATTTCCCGATCGATCCGCCGCAGCCGACCGCTTCCGGCGACAAGGTCGAAGTGCTCGAGGTGTTCAGCTATGCCTGCATCCACTGCGCGCACTTCGAACCCTACGTGCAGTCGTGGAAGCAGAAGATGCCCGCTTCGGCGTCGTTCGTTTACATGCCGGCGATCTTCAACCCAAGCTGGGAAACCATGGCCCGCGCCTACTATGCGGGCGAGGTGCTGGGCGTCGCCGACAAGGCGCATCAGGACCTCTTCGACGGCGTGCATGTGCGCCGCGACGTGCGCAATCTGGAAGACATCGCCAAGATCTACGCGAAGTACGGCAAGACCGAACAGCAGTTCCTCGATGCGACCAAGAGCTTCGGCGTCGAGATGAAGATCAACCGCGCCAAGCAGATGGTGCCGCGTTACGGCGTCGATGGCACGCCGACCGTGGTCGTGGCCGGCAAGTACCGCGTCACCGGCGGTTCGGCGGGCGGCATGGACAAGATGTTCGACGTGGTCAACTTCCTGGTCGCGAAGGAAGCGGCAGCGAAGAAGGCGGCACCGGCGGCCGCGCCCGCCAAGGGCTGAACTCCGCTGTGATGTTTACTGCGACGGGGCGCTGCGGCGCCCCGTCGCGTATCCGGGCCATGGGAACTTGTGGCGCGCGTCGCCCTCCATGTCCGGGTCAGCCGCGTCCGCGGCCCATCCGGAGGTTCCGATGCTGCGTCGTCTGCTTGCCCTGGCCGCGTTGGCCGTTCTGCCCGTGTTCGCCCAGGCCCAGGGCATGGTCGAACGCTTCCAGTCCGGCCCCCATTATTTCCCGGTGAATCCGGCCCAGCCCGGCACCGTCAACGGCAAGATCGAGGTCGTCGAAGCCTTCAGCTACGCCTGCGGCGCCTGTGCGGCCTTCGAATCGCATGCGGCGGCCTGGCGCAAGAAGAAACCGGCGAACGTGCAGTTCACCCTGTTGCCGGTGCAGTACAACCCGACCTGGGAAATGTTCGCGCGCGCCTACTACGCGGCCGAAGCCCTGGGCGTCGCCGAGCAGGGCCACCAGGCGATGTTCGACGGCGTGCATGTCAAGCGTGCGCTGCGCACGCTCGACGACGTCGCCAAGGTGTATGCGGCCTACGGCAAGACCGCGAAGGACTTCATCGCCGCGACCCGGAGTTTCGGCGTCGAGGCCAAGCTGAAACGCGCCAAGCTCATGGTGCCGCGTTACCAGGTCGAGGGCACGCCGACCCTGATCGTCGCCGGCAAGTACCGCATCACCACCCAGTCGGCCGGCGGATACGCGCAGATGTTCGAGGTCGCCGACTTCCTGATCGCCAGGGAACTCGCCGCGACCGCGACGGCGACCGTGCCGGCCGCGGCGACGCCGGCGCATTGACGACGGTCACGCGGCGTTTCGTTTCTTCGCTTGCCATGCGTCGCGGCGGACGCATCATCGGCACATGAGTCCGACACGCGACCACGAACGCCATCTGCGCCTGCTGAGCTTCAACATCCAGGCCGGCGCCGACACCCACGCCTACCGCGAGTACTTCACCCGCGGTTGGCGCACCGTGTTGCCGCACTCCGGCAAGCAGGCCAATCTTGCGCAGGTCGCGGCGCTCGCGCGCGACTTCGATGTGGTCGCGCTGCAGGAAGCCGACAGTCACAGCCTGCGCAGCGGCTTCCGGCATCAGGTGCAGACGCTGGCCGAACACGCCGACTTCCCGTACTGGAGCCACCAGCGCAATCGCGCGCTGGCGCTGGCCGAGCCCGGCAACGGCCTGCTCACGCGATTTGCGCCGACCAGCATCATCGACCATCGCCTGCCCGGTCGCATTCCCGGCCGCGGCACGCTGGAGGTGCGCTTCGGCGAAGAGGACGCGGCGTTGCGCGTGTTCATCGTGCATCTGGCCTTGATGCCGGGCGCACGCCTGCAGCAGGCCGGATTCATCGCCGACCTGGTCGGCGATGCCGCGCACGCCATCGTGCTCGGCGATTTCAACTGCGAGCCGGACAGCCACTCGATCGCGCCGCTGTTCACGCACACGCGCCTGAAACCGGCCGCCAACCTGCCGAGTTTCCCGAGCTGGCAGCCGAATCGCTGCATCGACCAGATCCTGACCACGGCTGCGCTCGACGTGCGCCGCTACGAAGTCCTGCCGCTGCGCGTGTCCGACCACCTGCCGGTCGCCATCGACGTGCATCTGCCGGACGCCTGCGTGTTGCCGAAGACCGAGCACCGCGCGGCATGACCGGCGACGCTTGGGAAATGGGCGTGGATCGCTGACACTCGGCGCATGTCCTGTCGTCGTCTGTTCGCCGCGATGTCCACGCTGGCCTTGTCGTTCGCTGCCGCGAACGCGCAGGCGCGCGCCGGTGCCGATCCGGTGCCTGGCGTGGTCCAGCTCGAACTGCACGGGCTGAACGACGAACAGGCGGCGATGGTGTTGCCGGCGCTCGAAATCGCGACGTATCGCACCCGCACCAGCATCGGCGAACGCCGTCTGCAACGCCTGCTCGGCCAGGTCGAGGCGGAAGTCGACGGCGCGCTGGAAGTGTTCGGCTATTACGCCGCCAGCACCCGCGTCACCCAGGACGCTTTGCCCGGCCAGCGTCATCGCATCACGCTGGACGTGGCGCTCGGCGAACCGGTGCGGGTGCGCACGATCGACGTGCGCATCGACGGCGCGGCGACGCGCAACGAGCGCATCGGCGGCCTCATCACCGGCTTCCAGCCGGCTGTCGGCGCGGCCTTCGATCATCGCGTCTACGAAGCCAGCAAGGCCGGCATCGAACGCGCGCTGCTGCGGCGCGGCTATCTTGCGCAACGGCTGGTCGAGCGCCGCGTCGACGTCGACCGCGGTGCCGGCGCCGCCGACATCCACCTGCGTTATGAATCCGGCACCCGCCATTTCCTCGGCAGGGTGACCTTCGAAGGCGCTCAGTTCGACGATGCCCTGATGCAGCGTTTCGTGCCGTGGCCCGACGGTTACCGTTTCGATCAGGCGCGCGTCGAGTCCTTCCAGCAGGCCTTGGCCGCCAGCAACTACTTCGACCAGATCGAGATCAGCCGCGGCGAGATCGACGCGACGAGCTTGCGCGTGCCGCTGAAGGTCTTGCTCAGCCCGAACCTGCGCACGCGCTACGTCGCCGGCGTCTCCTACGGCACCGACGAGGGCGCGGGCGTGCGCGGCGGCCTCGAGCGGCGCTGGGTCAACGATCGCGGCCATCAGTTCTTCGGCGAGGCCGAACTGGCGCAGCGACGTTCGGCGCTGTACGCCGAATACGCGTTCCCGCAGTTCGCCGCCAAGATCTCGCGCTACACGGTGGCGACGCGCTGGCAGGACGAACAGACCGACAACATCGACGCGAAGTCGTTTCTCGTCGGCGCCAATGCCGTTGCGCGGGGTCACCACTGGTATGCGCAGGCGTCGCTGAACGTGCTCGACGGCAGCTTCCTGGTCGGTGCGCGCCGCATCGGCCAGGAACGCCAGAGCACGCGCGTGCTGTATCCGGAACTGCGCTACGAACGCGTGCTCGCCGAGGACCGCGTGCGCCCGGATCGCGGTGCATCGCTCGACCTGCGCGTGCTCGGCGCCAGCGATGCAGTGCTCAGCGACGTATCGCTGCTGCAAGGTCGCGCGACCGTGAAAGGCATCCTGCCGGCGGGACTCGGTGCGCGCCTGATCGCCCAGGTCGCGCTCGGTGCGACCTCGACCGACGACTTCAGCCGCCTGCCGCCGGAACTGCGTTTTTTCGCCGGCGGCGACCGCAGCGTGCGCGGCTACGGCTATCAGGACCTCGGCGACCGCGACGAGGAAGGCCTGGCCATCGGCGGTCGCTATCTGGCGACGGCCTCGATCGAATACGAACGCGAATTCATGCCGGGCTGGAGTGCGGCCGGCTTCATCGACGCCGGCGACGTCTGGTCGCGCGGCGAACCGCATCTCGAACTCGGCATCGGCGGCGGCGTGCGCTGGCGTTCGCCGGTGGGGCCGATCCGCATCGACATCGCCCGCGGCTTCGACAAGGTCGCCGGCGGCTGGCAGCTGCATCTGTCCGCGGGTCCGGACCTGTGAAGCGCACGCGCCGGCTCGTGCTGATGCTGCTCGCGTTGGTCGCGATCGCGCTGTCGTGGCTGGTCGCGACCAACAGCGGGCTGCGCTTCGTCGTCGCGCATGCCTTGCCGGCCGATGGCAGCGTGCGCGTGGCCGAGGTGCAGGGCAGCATCTGGTCCGGCGTCAGCGCGCGCGGCCTGCAGGTCGCCTTGCCCGACGCCCGCATCACGCTCGCGCAGGTGCGCGCCGATCTCGCGCTGGCGCCGCTGTGGCGCGGTGCGCTGCGGCTGCGCAGCCTGCACGTGCAGGGCATGCGCGTCGAACTTCCGGCAACCGCAAGCAACGACGCGAACGATGCGTCGGCGGCGGACCTGCCCGATCTGCGCATCGACGCGCTGCAGATCGAAGACATCGACATCACCCGCGGCGAATCGCATTGGCGGGTCGATGGCCTCGACGCGCGCATCGCGATGCGTGCGGCCACCGTCGTCATCGACGGCTTGCACGTGACCGCGCCGCAAGGGCGCGTGGACGGCGCGCTCGCGCTCGATCTGCGCAAGGATTTGCCGGTGCAGTCGGCGCGCCTCGCGGTCGACGTGACGGTCGACGCGCAGCGTTACGCCGGTGGCCTGGAAGCGCGCACCGAACGCGGCCGCACCGGGCTGACGCTGGCGGTGCAGTCGCCCCTGCTCGCGGTCGTCGCGTTGTCCGACGTGCGCGATCTCGACGACTGGCAGGCCGTTGTCGAAGTGCCGCAGCAGGCGTTCGCCGACACGCCGCTGTCGGCGTCCTTGCGATTGCAGACGAAGCAGGGCGGCTTGCACGTACAGGGTCAGGCCGCGATCGGCGCGTTGCGCATCGCGGCCATCGACGGCGTGGCGACGATCGGCGAGACCGCCGTCGACATCGCGCCGTCGACACTCGATCTTGCGGCGCCGCAGGGTCGCATCGCGATGCAGGGTCGCATCCCGTTCGATGCGGCCGAGACGCTGGCCCTGACCCTGAAGACCGACGCATTGAACGTGGCCGCGGCGGATGCGCCCGCGCTGCAGGTCGCTGGCGCGGTGCAGCTCGGCGGCCCGCGCGCGGCACTGGTGCTGACGCCCGACGTGTCGCTGCAACGCGCGGGCTGGCCGCGTGCGCAGGCCACGGGGCGCATCGCGCTGCACGATGGCGCGTGGCGGGCCGAGGGCCTGCAATTGCAGTCGGGAAGCAGTCTGCTGGCCCTCGATGGCGCCTTGACGGCCACGCCCGACGCGACGCCGTTGCGGTTGCGGTTGCAGCAGTTCGATCCGGCCCTGCTGCTGCCGGATTGGCCGGGCACGATCGATGCCGATCTGGTCTGGACCGGGGCGTATGGCGATCTCGGCCTTGAGGGCGAACTGCGGATCGAACGGTTGCAGGGCGAGTTGCGTGCGCGCGCGCTGCACGGCCAGGGCGTCGTCGTGCTGGCCGAGGGCGTGCTGGATCGCGTCGAGGCCGACCTCGTGTCCGGCGCGTCGTCGTTGCGCGCGCAGCGCAGCGATGCCGCGTCGCCGCTGGCGCTCGCGCTGGTCTCGCCCGATCTCGCCGACCTGTGGCCGGACTGGCACGGACAGGTGCAGGCGACGGCGCGCATCGATCGCGACTGGCAGATTCAGGCCACGCTCGACGCGGTGACGACTTCGCAGTTCTCGGTCGCGCAGGCACAG
>JBGASK010000156.1:0-5542 GCA_044229785.1 Ahniellaceae bacterium | reverse complement strand
AGGGCCGCGCCCGCCTGATCCCGTAATCAGGCTGGTCCAGATGTCCGCCGCGGGCTTCCCGCGTAGCGCGCGCATCCTGGCCAAGCACGAGTTTGATCTCGCCTTTCGAGCCGGCCTCAGCGCCGGCTCGAAGCTTTTCCGGGGTCTGGTCGTGGCTGATGCCGCGACCAGGCTAGGCATCACCGTGCCGAAGCGCAGCGTGCCGAAGGCGAACGATCGCAATCGCATCAAGCGCATCGTGCGTGAAGCGTTCCGGCTGCGGCGCGGTGCATTGCCCGCGTATGCCTTCGTCGTGGTGGCCCGTGGCGACATCGCCCAGGCCGATGCCAAGGCGATTCGCGCCGATGTGGAAAAACTGTTCGACCGCCTCGCCGCGTTGAAGCCGGCGCCCGCGCCCGGCACAATCGCCGACCTTTCTCGGGCAGCGAACGACGCGCCCTGAGCCCTTTTCCCTTCGTAGCGAATCCCCCATGAACAACGCGCGCAGTTTTCTCTGGATCGCGCTGGCGGCCCTCGGTTTCCTGCTGTGGAACGCCTGGCAGAACGACTACCACCGCATCGCGCCGATGCCGGTGCCGACCGCCACCGATCCGGAACGCCCCGCCCCGTCGAGCAGCGCCGACCTGCCCTCGGCCGACAACGCACCTGTGGCCACGGCGGCAACCGGCGATGTCGAAGCGCCCTCGACCGCGGTCGAGGAAACGCCGGCCCGGATCGTGCGGGTCGTCAGCGACGTGCTCGACCTCGAGATCGACACGCGCGGCGGCACCATCAGCAAGGCCAACCTGCGCCAGTTTCCGGTCAATGCCGGCGAAGCCGCGCCCACCGTGCAGTTGTTCGATCCGGCCGGCGAACATTTCTTCGTCGCGCAATCGGGCCTGGTGTCGGCGAATTCGATCGCGCCCGACCATCGCGCCGTCTTCGCCGCCACGCAGGATGAATATCGCCTCGGCGAAGGCCAGGATCGCGTCGACATTCCGCTGACCTGGACGCAGGACGGCATCACCGTGCGCAAGACCTTCACGGTCAAGCGTGGCGACTACACGATCGACATGGCGACCACGGTCGACAACGGCTCGGCCGCGGAATGGTCGGCCAGCGCCTACACCCAGCTGACGCGTACCTCGCCGATCGTGAACCGCAAGTTCTCGTTCACCAATCCGGAGCAGTACAGCTTCGTCGGCGCCGCCTGGTACAGCCCGGAAGACAAGTTCGAAAAACTCAATTTCGACAATTTCGCCGAAGAGCCGTTGAACAAGACCATCACCGGCGGCTGGGCCGCGCAGCAGCAGCACTATTTCTTCGCCGCCTGGATCCCGGAAGCGAGCGAGCCGCAGGCCTACAGCACCTCGGTCATCACCGACCAGGGCGCGCCGCGCTACCTGATCCGCCAGATGGGCCCGGCCTACAAGGTCGCTGCGGGTGCCAGCCACACCCGCAATGCGCGTCTGTACGTGGGACCGAAGCAGCAGGAGAAGCTCGACAGCATCGCGCCCGGCCTCGGCCTGACCATCGACTACGGCAAGGTCACGATCTTCGCGAAGCCGGTGTTCTGGCTGCTCAATCACCTGCACAAACTGGTCGGCAACTGGGGTTTCGCGATCATCCTGACCACGCTGCTGGTGAAGCTGCTGCTGTATCCCTTGTCGGAAACGCAGTACCGCTCGATGGCGCGCATGCGCAAGGTGCAGCCGCGCATCGAGGCGCTGAAGCAGCGTTACGGCGAAGATCGCCAGAAGTTCAACCAGGCGATGATGGAGCTGTACTCGAAGGAGAAGATCAATCCGGTCGGCGGCTGCCTGCCCTTGCTGCTGCAGTTCCCGATCTTCATCGCGTTGTACTGGGTGCTGCTGGAATCGGTCGAGTTGCGCCACGCGCCCTTCATCGGCTGGCTGACCAACCTGTCGTCGCGCGATCCGTACTTCGTGCTGCCGGTCGCCAACGCCGCGATCATGTGGGTGACGCAGAAGATGTCGCCCTCGCCCGCCGGCATGGATCCGATCCAGCAGAAGGTGCTGCAGTACATGCCGCTGGTGTTCTCGATCACCATGGCCTTCTTCCCGGCCGGTCTGGTGCTCTACTGGACGGTGAACGGTGCGCTCGGCCTGGCGCAGCAATGGATCATCACCAAGCGCATCGAGGCTGGCGAGAAGAAGGCCGCGTAAGGCGATGCGGCCGCGCGACACCATCGCGGCCGTTGCCACTGCGCCGGGTGCCGGCGGCATCGGCATCGTGCGTCTCTCCGGCGTCGATGCGGCCGCGCTCGCGCAGGCACTGGCGTCCGTCGACCTGCAGCCGCGGCACGCGCATTACGTCGCGATGCGCGACGTTCGCGGCGAACTGATCGACCGTGGCCTCGCGCTCTGGTTTCCGGGGCCGCATTCGTTCACCGGCGAAGACGTCGTCGAATTGCAGATCCACGGCGCGCCGGTAGTGCTGGCGCGACTGCTGGCGCGTTGCATCGAACTCGGCGCGCGCCACGCCCGCGCCGGCGAATTTTCCGAACGCGCCTTCCTCAACGGCAAGATCGATCTCGCCCAGGCCGAAGCCATCGCCGACCTGATCGCCGCGCGATCGGAGGCGCAGGCGCGCGCCGCCTTGCGTTCGCTGCAGGGCGAGTTCTCGACGCGCGTGAATGCGCTGCTGAACACATTGATCGACGCGCGCCTGCATGTCGAGGCGGCGATCGATTTTCCCGAAGAGGAAATCGATTTCCTTGCCGATGGCCAGATCCTCGCCAGGCTCGATGCGATCGCCGCTTCACTCGACAACTTGCTGCGCGAGGCCGAACGCGGCCAGCGTCTGCGCGACGGCTTGCACGCGGTCATCATCGGTGCGCCGAATGCCGGCAAGTCGAGTCTGCTGAATGCGCTCGCCGGCAGCGACCGCGCCATCGTCACCGACATCGCCGGCACCACCCGCGACCTGTTGCGCGAAGCGGTGAACATCGACGGCATCGAAATCACCCTGGTCGACACCGCCGGCCTGCGCGAATCGCCCGATGTCATCGAATCCGAAGGCATCCGTCGTGCGCGCGCGGAACTCGCACGCGCCGACCTCGCGATCCTGGTCGTGGCGCCCGAAGACGAAGACCGCATCGATGTCTTGTGCGCCGAAGTGCCATCCGGCGCCGCGTTGCTCGTCGTGCACAACAAGTCCGACCTGGCCGACCGCTCCGCCGCCGAACGCCGCGACGCCAACGATCACCTGCACGTGGCGGCGAAGACCGGCGTCGGGCTCGAGCGGCTGCGCGCGGCCATCCGTCAACACGCGGGTCTCGGCGACGGTGCCGAAGGCAGCTTCAGCGCCCGCGCCCGCCATGTCGCCGCACTGCAACGCGTGCGCGACGTGCTCGCGAATGCACGTCAGCGCCTCGTGCACGACCGCGCCGGCGAACTCGTCGCCGAAGAACTCCGCCTCGCCCAGCACGCCCTGTCCGAGATCACCGGCGAATTCAGCGCCGACGACCTGCTCGGTGCGATCTTTTCGAGTTTCTGCATCGGCAAGTAGGCACTTCGCCCCAGAGTGGCCTGGTTTCGCTTCCGCGACCACGCCCACGGTGCTAGAACACGCCGTCCCTGGGGAGCGATCCGATGCGCAACGTATTCACCGCGGCCGCACTGGCCATTGCAATGGTGTGGCCGATGACGAACCTGCATGCCGAAGAACTGACGATGGACCGCCTGGTCGAAGCACCTGCGCTGGCGGGCAAGACGCCGCAGAACCTGAAGGCATCGCCGGACGGCAAGCGCGTGACCTTCCTGCGCGGCAAGGACACCGACCAGTTCCAGCTCGATCTGTGGGAATACGACATCGCGTCGAAGCAGACGCGGATGCTGGTCGACTCGAAGGTGCTGCTGCCCGAGGACGAACAGTTGTCCG
Source organism: Ahniellaceae bacterium (assembly GCA_044229785.1). Taxonomy (GTDB): domain Bacteria; phylum Pseudomonadota; class Gammaproteobacteria; order Xanthomonadales; family Ahniellaceae; genus JADKHK01. The sequence continues at coordinate 1,660 of JBGASK010000156.1, read as the reverse complement.
CCGAGGAAAAGGCGCGCCGCGAGCGCGCGCGCACCGCCAGCCTGAAGGGCATCGTCGACTATGGCTTCTCGCCGGACGGCGCGCGCTTGCTGTTCCCGCTCAATGGCGAGCTGTTCCTCTACGACCTCGGTGCCGACGAGACCCAGCAGGCGAATCGCGTGCGCAAGCTCACCAACAAGGCACTCGGTTTCGCGACCGAGGCCAAGGTCTCGCCGAAAGGGAATTACGTCAGCTTCGTGCGCAACCAGAACCTGTGGGCGATCGAGCTGAAGACCGATCGATCGATCCAGCTCACCACCGATGGCGGCGGTCTGGTCAGCAATGGCGGCGCCGAGTTCATCGCCCAGGAAGAAATGGGCCGCTTCGACGGCTACTGGTGGGCGCCGGACGATTCGATGATCGCCTTCGCGCGCGTCGACGAATCGCCGGTACCGGTGCAGCGTCGCTTCGAAATCAATGCCGAGGACACGACGGTGGTCGAGCAGCGCTACCCGGCCGCAGGCCAGGCGAATGCCACGGTGCAGCTGGGCGTCATCCGCATGAGTGACGCCGCGCCGGCCGCGTTGATGGATCGGCAGGCCGGTGCAGCCCTGCTCCCCGCCGTGGCGAATACGCGCTGGATCGATCTCGGCGACGACACCGATATCTATCTCGCGCGCGCCGAATGGCTCGCCGACAGCAGCGCGCTCAGCTATCAGGTGCAATCGCGCAATCAGCGCACGCTCGACCTGCGCGCCTGGTCGGCCGAAGACGGCACGATCACGACCTTGCTGAGCGAGACCAGCGACACCTGGGTCAATCTCCACGACGACCTGCAGTTCCTCGACAGCGGCGATTTCCTCTGGGCGAGCGAACGCGACGGCTTCAAGCGTTTGTACCTGCATGGCCGCGACGGCGCGCTCAAGCATGCATTGACGCCGGAAGGCTGGGTCGTCGACAACCTGCTCGCGGTCGATGAGCACAACGATCGCGTGTTCTTCGCCTCGGGCGGTCCCGATCCGACGCAGAAGCAGGTTTACATGACGCCGCTGTCGCTGCCAGTCAAGGAAGTCCAGCAGATCACGCATGAGGCCGGCACCCACAACGCCAGCTTCGCCAAGCTCGCGAACGTCTTCGTCGCCACGCATTCCGATCCACGCACGCCGCCGCGGGTGCGTCTGTTCGATGCCGCCGGCGCCGAACTGGCCGTGCTCGAGGCGAACGAACTGAAGGAAGGCCATCCGTACTGGCCGTATGTGGCCGAACATTCGGTGCCGGAGTTCGGCGAGATCACCGGCGCCGAAGGCCAGAAGCTGCTGTACCGCGTGTTCAAGCCGGCGAACTTCGATGCATCGAAGAAGTATCCGGCCATCGTCTACATCTATGGCGGGCCGCATGGGCAGTACGTGACGCAGGGCTGGACCGAGGGCTTCATCCAGGTGCTTGCTCGCAACGGTTTCGTCGTGTTCCAGCTCGACAACCGCGGCATGTACCGCCGCGGCAAGGCCTTCGAGGAAGCGCTGTTCCGCAAGATGGGTTCGGTCGAAGTGGTCGACCAGCGCGAAGGCGTGAAATGGCTGCGCGCGCAGCCATGGATCGACGGCGAAAAGATCGGCTTCTACGGCTGGAGCTACGGCGGCTACATGGCGTTGCAGGTGCTGGGTCAGGCCAGTGCGGACTT
>JBGASK010000155.1:0-8562 GCA_044229785.1 Ahniellaceae bacterium | reverse complement strand
CAGGACCCGGCTTATCGGCCGGCTTCACACTTTTCTTCGTGGGTCCGGCTGAAGCCGGACCCACGGATTTTCTACTTCGCGATCAGCACCAGCAACGCGCGGCCTTGCAGGCCGTAGCTGGTCCATTCGCCGCCGATCAGCGCTTCCGAGCCCGGTGCTGCGACCGTGTTCGCGCCCTCGTTCCACGCCGAGGTGTCGGTCACGCGATACCACTGCTTGCCCGCGCCGGGCCAGGGCAGGGTGAAGTTCACGAGGCCGGACCAGCCGTTGTAGGCGACGTAGATCGCGCTCGCCGGATCACCGAACTCGCTGCCATCGATGCGCCAGGCGAGCGCGTGGTTGCCAGTGCCGTCGAAGTAGGCGGCATCGGCCACGCTGCCGTCCGGCTTGAACCAGCGCAACTGCTCCATCACGTTGCCGTTGCCATCCGCGCTCGAGTAGAAGTTGGACGGACGCAGCGCCGGATGCGCCTTGCGGAACGCGATCATCCGCTGCGTGCAGGTCTTGAAGTCCTGATCCTGCGCGTCCAGCGTCCACGACAGCCAGTTTGCGGCCGAGTCGAGGTTGTAGGTGTTGTTGTTGCCGAACTGGGTGCGGAGCATTTCGTCGCCGCCGACGAGCATCGGCACGCCGGCGGCAAGCATCTGGAACGCCATGCCGGTGCGCGCTGCCTGGCGCTGCGCACTGCCGGCGCCGCCCTGGTCCCAGCTGAGGTTGTGGTCTTCGCCGCCATCCGAGGGGCCATACGGCCAGGGCTGGTTGTTCTGCTTGCTGTTGTAAGCGTAAAGGTCGGCCAGCGTGAAGCCGTCGTGCGCCACCATGAAGTTGACCGAGTGCCAGGGCTTGCGGCCGTCGTCGCCGTACAGATCGGACGAACCCGCGAAGCGCGTGGCCAGCGTGCCCGGCGTGACCGTCTCCAGCCCGAGTTGGTTCTGTTTCTTGCGCAGGTCGTCGCGGAACTTGCCGTTCCATTCGATCCAGCCGCTCGGAAAGCCGCCGACCTGATACGAGTTTCCGCCGATCGCCCAAGGTTCGGCGATCAGGTCGATGCCGCTGCCGCCGCTGCCGGCACGCGGCGGCAATTCGCGCACGATGCGGTTCAGTGCGTTGTTCGCATCCATCTTGTCGAAATTGAAGCAGCCGTGTTCGCAGGTGTTGCCGAGCACCGAGGCCAGATCGAAACGGAAGCCGTCGACGCCGAGGGTGTCGCGCCAGTAGGCCAGCGAGTCGACGATCAGGTTCTGCGCCGTCCCGTTGCGGGTGTTGTAGTTGCCGCCGACGCCGGTGTTGTCCCAGGAATACTGTCGGTCGCTGGTCAGCGCGTAGTAGCTCGGATTGTCGAGCCCACGGAACGACAGCAGGTTGTAGACGGTCAGTCCGTCGCTGCCGCCCCAGGCGCCGCCTTCGCCGGTGTGGTTGTAGACGACATCGACGTAGACCTTGATGCCCGCGTCGTGGAAGGCCTTGACCATCGCTCGCCATTCGCGGGTCGGGCCGCCCGCGCTCTTGTCCGACGAATAGCGTCGGTCCGGCGCGAAATAGTTCAGCGTCATGTAGCCCCAGTAGTTGTCGCCGCTGGTCGAGGTCGGGTCGACGTCGTTCGTGTCGTTCTGGGTTTCCTGCACCGGCAGGAATTCGACGGCGGTGACGCCGAGGCTGGCCAGGTAGGCCGCCTTGGTCGCGGCGCCGGCATACGTGCCGCGCAGGCTGGCAGCGACGCTGGTGTCATTCCTGGTCAGGCCGCGGACGTGGACTTCGTAGACGATGTCGTCCTTGAAGGCGCGTGTGGGCTTGGTGCCGAAGCTATTGGTCGGTGCGGCCAGCACGATCCCTTTGGGCGCACAGGGGCCGCTGTCCTTGGCGCGATGGGTCGCGCCGCTGGCGTAGAGCGTGCCGTCGAGGCAGGCCGGCGTGTTCGGGTCGTGGCTGATTTCGCGCGCGTAGGGGTCGAGCAGCAGCTTGTTCGGATTGAAGCGATTGCCGCCGGCGTCGACGTCGCTGATGAAGCCGATGCTGCTGCCCTTGGTCCAGCTGCTGTTGTAGGGCCAGTTGGGCCCCCAGGCGCGGTAGCCGAAATAGACCGTGCCGGTCAGTCCGTAGCTGGCGGCAAGCGTGGCGACGCTGACCGACTTGCCCCAGACCTGTGTCGTGGCGTTCTTCGTCATCACGTAGCGCACCACCGGCTGCGCCCCGCTTGCGGTCTTGTAGAGCCACAGCTCGATGCGGGTCGCGCGCGACGAATACACATTGAATTGGATGTTGGCGGCGGTGGCGTCGTAACGCGCGCCGAGCTGCAGGGTGTCGATCGCGGCCTGCGCCGGCAACGCGGCGCACAACAACACCAGCATGGCCAGCGCCAGGCGGCGCGCCATTTGAATGGACTTGGACATCGGACTGCTCCCTCCCCAGGGCGCGCGTGATGGAACCGCAGGTGCCGGTCTGTGGCCGGTCGCCGTGCGGGCGGAGGGGACTATAGGCGTCGCGCGCGGCTTCGCATCGGCTTTGTCACCAACTGCAAACGTATTCATCCGCCGCGGCAGTCTGCTGCGATGCGGCGAAAATCTGCGGCCGAAAAAACGCGACCTCGCCCGCAAAAATTCCCCGCCACAGTTCTTGACGTGCTCCGGTCGCGGGTCTAAGGTGGGTTCCCGTGGAAAAAACGGGAATTCCGTAGTTTTTGGTGGGTGAAGATGTTCCAGGGTGAGACGGCCATCACGATCGACGACAAGGGGCGGATGTCCATTCCGACCACTTATCGCGATTTGATCGCCGCCAACTGCGGCAATCGCCTGGTCTTCACCTACAACCCGTTCGAGCAGGGTTGCTTGTGGCTGCTGCCGGTGCGCGACTGGGAAAAGATCCGCGATGAGGTCAATGGCCTGTCGCGTACGGTCGCCGCCCATCGCAACCTGCAGCTCAAGCTGGTCGGCGCGGCCACCCATGTCGATGTCGACGGCAACGGTCGCGTGCTGGTGCCGGCGAGCCAGCGCGGGGCGACGGCGCTGGGCAAGAACGCCGTGCTGCTCGGCATGGGATCGAAATTCGAGTTGTGGGCGGAAGAAGCGCATCAGCGCCAGATCGCGATGACGATCGGCGAGAGCGCGGTCACGCCAGAGATGTCGAAGCTGAGTTTGTGAACGACGCCGCACGCGAGTGGGACGTCGCGAAGAAGGAAGAACGGATGGGCGTGCACGTGCCGGTGTTGCGGGACGAGACGCTCGCAGCACTCGCGGTCCGGCCGGACGGGGTTTACCTCGACGGCACCTTCGGACGCGGCGGGCATGCGGGCGAAATCCTCGCGCGGCTCGGGCCGGGCGGCCGTCTGCTGGTGATGGACAAGGACCCGGAAGCGATCCGGGTCGCGGCCGAATGGGCTGCGCGTGATCCGCGTGTCGCGTATCGACACGACAGTTTCGCGACGCTGGCCGATTGGGACGCGACCGCGGAAGGACTCGACGGCGTGTTGCTCGATCTGGGCGTTTCCTCGCCACAAATCGACCAGCCCGAACGCGGATTCAGTTTCCAGAATGACGGTCCGCTCGACATGCGCATGGACCCCACGCGGGGCGAAAGCGCGGCCGAGTGGATCGCCCGGGCCGGCGAGCGCGAGATCGCCGACGTGCTGTTCACGCTCGGCGAGGAGAAGCAGAGCCGGCGCATCGCACGAGCCATCGTCGCGGCGCGCCTGATCGAGCCGATCACGCGGACCGCGCAGTTGGCGGCCGTGGTGGCGAAGGCGCTCGGAGGCGGCGGCTGGATGGCGAAACATCCGGCGACGCGCACCTTCCAGGCGCTGCGCATCGCGGTGAATCGCGAGTTGCAGGACATCGAAGCCGGCCTCGAAGGCGCGGCTTCGCGATTGAAGGCGGGCGGACGGCTGGCGGTGATCAGCTTCCATTCGCTCGAAGACCGCATCGTCAAGCGCTTCATGCGGGGCGATGCGGAAAGAGTGCCGGTGCGACGCGGTCTTCCGCCCGCACCGGAAGCAGCCTTGCGTTTCCGCGTGATCGGCAAGTCCGTGAGCGCGGGTGATGCTGAACTGGCCGCAAATCCGCGCTCGCGCAGCGCGGTATTGCGGACGGCGGAGCGGGTGCGATGAGCATGCGTGCCGCCGTGGTGGCGATGTTGCTGACGGCTTGCGTCGCCAGCGGCATCAGCGTCGTCAGTGCCAGGCAACACGCCCGGCACGCGTTCATCGAGCTGTCGAAGCTCGAGAACGAACGCGACGAATTGAATACGGAGTTTGGGCGACTGCAGCTCGAGCAGGCGACCTGGACCGACACAAACCGACTCGAGCAGATCGCCCGCGGGCAACTGGGCATGGTGTTTCCAGGACCTGCGGAAACCGTGGTGATCAGAAACTGAGGAAGCAGTGGCCGTGAGGGGGAAGCAATCTCACGCCAACACCCGGCAGGGCTGTCGACTGCCGGCGTGCCGCCGTGGCTCGTCGTTCGCGACGGGTACGGGTCGTCGTGCGTACCGGGCATCGGGACGCGCGCGTTTCCTGTTGTCCGCGATTCGCGTGGCCGGAGGCGTCGATGCGTAACGTCCGTCCCGCCACGGTGATGCCGCGCCTGCGCCTGCTGGTGGTGCTGGCGGCGCTCGGCCTGTGCGCGTTCGCGCTGGTCGCGCGCGCCTTCCAGATGCAGGTGATGAAGCGCGAGTTCTATCAGGACCAGGGCGACGCCCGCTTCCTGCGCGACATCGAAGTGCCGGCCTCGCGCGGCACCATCACCGACCGCAACGGCGAACCGCTGGCGATCTCGACGCCGATGGTGTCGCTGTGGCTGCATCCGGAAACCCTGCTCGAAGATCCGGCGCGCGTTGCCCGGCTCGCGCAGGTCATGCAGCTGGATGCGAACACGCTTGGCGCACGCATCGCCGAACGCCAGTCGCGCGAGTTCATGTATCTGGCGCGCCACTTGCCGCCGGATCAGGCCGAGCGCGTGTTGTCGCTGAAGATTCCGGGCGTGCACGGGCAGCGCGAATACCGTCGCTTCTATCCGGGCGGCGAAGTGTTCGCGCACGTGCTCGGCGTCACCGATGTCGACGACGCCGGCCAGGAGGGGCTGGAGCTGGCCTACGACACGCAGCTCGTCGGGCACGCCGGCGTGAAGCGCGTGATCAAGAACCGTCGCGGCGAAATCGTCGAGAACGTCGAGGAAGTGCGTGCCGCGGAACCGGGCCGCACGTTGACGACGACGCTCGACCGCCGCATCCAGTACCTCGCCTATCGCGAGCTGAAGGCGGCGATGTTCGAACACTCGGCATCGAGTGGTTCGATGGTGATCCTCGACATTCCGACCGGCGACGTGCTGGCGATGGTCAACTACCCGTCGTTCAATCCGAACGCGCGCAACAACGGCGACATCGCCGCGCGCCGCAATCGTGCCGTCACCGACCTGTTCGAGCCTGGCTCGGTGATGAAGGCGTTCACCGTCGCAGCCGGTCTGGAGAGCGGCAAGATCTTCGGCCCGCTGACGCCGGGCGGCCTGCTGATGAAGTCGAGCAATGTCGCCGCCACCAAGATCGCGCTCGAACTCGACAACGACCACCTGTACGACGTCTTCCATCGCTTCGGTTTCGGTTCGGCCACGGGCTGCGGCTTCCCGGGCGAATCGATCGGCACCTTGCCCGAACCGGGCGGCTGGGGTCAGGTCGAGAAGGCGACGTTGTCCTACGGCTACGGCCTGTCGGTGAACGCGCTGCAGCTGGCGCAGGCCTATGCCGCGATCGCGGACGGCGGGCGCCTGCACACGCCGCGTTTCGTGCGCGACCAGATGACCGCCGAACCGCGTGCGCTGCTGGATCCGGAGGTCGCGCACGAGCTGCTGCTGATGCTCGAAACCGTGACCGGCCCCGGAGGTTCGGCGGTGAAGGCGGCGGTGCCGAACTATCGCGTGGCCGGCAAGACCGGCACCGCGCGTCGCGCCGTCGCCGGCGGCTACGAGGGTCGCTACGTCAGCGTGTTCGCCGGCGCGGTGCCGGTGTCGCGGCCGCGGCTGGCCGCTGTGGTCGTCGTCAACGATCCGCGCGGCGGCGCCTATTACGGCGGTCTCGTGGCGGCACCGGTGTTCGGTCGCGTGATGGACGATGCGATGCGTCTGCTCAATGTGGCGCCCGATCATCTGCAGCCGCAGCTGATCGCGGCCGACGTGCCGACGCCGGCGCAGTTCGCGGAAGGGGTGATGCCATGAGCATGCGCCTGTCCGAGCTGCTGCAGGGCGTGATCGACGTCGACGTGCGCATCGACCGCGAGATCCGCGAGTTGTCGCTGGATTCGAAGACTGTCGTGGCGGGCGCCGCCTTCGTCGCACTGAGCGGCACGCAACGCCACGGCATCGAATTCGCCGCCGAGGCGGTCGCGCGCGGCGCCGCGATCGTGCTTGCCGAGGCGCCGTTGCCGGACATCGTGCAGCTCGACGCGCCGGTGGTCGTGATCCACGAACTGCGCCGCCGGCTTGGCGCCATCGCGCGCCGCTTCTACGGCAATGCCGCCGCGGGCCTGCATCTGATCGGCGTCACCGGCACCAACGGCAAGACCTCCAGCGTGCAATTGCTGGCGCAGGCCATGCAGGCGGCCGGTGAAACCAGCGGCACCATCGGCACGCTCGGCACGGGTTTGCATGGCCGGCTCGAGGCTGGCGAACGCACGACGCCGGACGTGATCGCGGTGCACCGCGCCCTGGCAAAGATGCGTGCGCAAGGCGCGATCCATGTCGCGATGGAAGTCACCTCGCACGCGCTTGCGCAAGGCCGTGTGGATGGCCTCGATTTCGAGATCGCCGTGTTCACCAACCTGACGCGCGACCACCTCGATTTCCACGGCACGATGGATGCCTACGGCGCAACCAAGGCACGGCTGTTCGCATGGCCGTCGCTGCGCGCGGCCGTGATCAACATCGACGACGACTTCGGCGCGAAGCTCGCCGACCAGATCCGCGGCGGCGTGCGCGTGATCCGTACCGGTACGAATCGCCAGGATGTCGACGTCCACGCCAGCGACGTGCAAACCGGCGCGACCGGCCTGCGCTTCACCTTGTGGGTCGAAGCCGAGCGTCACGCGGTGTCGACGCGCCTGATCGGTCGCTTCAATGTCGCGAACCTGCTCGGCGTCGCCGGCGTGTTGCATGCGCGCGGCTGGAGCGGTGCGCGCATCGCTTCGGCGCTCGCGATGCTCGACCCGGTGCCGGGCCGCATGAGTCGCCTCGGCGGCGATGGCTCCAGGCCGCTCGTCGTCGTCGACTACGCCCATACGCCGGACGCGCTCGACAAGGCGCTCTCGACCTTGCGCGACCACGCCGACGCACGCCTGATCGTCGTGTTCGGGTGCGGCGGCGAGCGCGATGCCGGCAAGCGCCCGCAGATGGCCGCACTTGCGGAACGGAAAGCCGACGTGGTCATCGTCACCGACGACAATCCGCGCGGCGAGAATGGCGATGCCATCGTCTCCGACATCCGGCGCGGATTCGTGCGACCCGATGCCGCACTGGTCGAGCGCGACCGCGCCCGGGCGATCGCGACGGCGATTCGCATGGCTTCGGCCGACGACGTCGTGCTGATCGCCGGCAAGGGCCACGAGTCCTACCAGGAGATCGAAGGAGTCAAGCTTCCATTCGATGACCTGCAGGTCGCAGCGAGCGCTTTGAAGGGGGCCGCATGATCGCGATGCGACTGTCCGAACTCGCCGCAGCCATCGGCGCGCGCCACGTGGGCGCGGACCGCGGCTTCGTCGGTGTCGCCGTCGATTCGCGCAAGCTGGACGCGGCGCAGCTGTTCGTCGCGCTGCGCGGCGAACGCGTCGATGGGCACGATTTCGTCGCCGACGTTGCCGCGCGTGGTGCGGCCGCTGCGGTGGTCGAGCGCGAACTCGACGTGTCGCTGCCGCAACTCGTCGTCGCCAATGCGGAGATCGCGCTCGCCGAAATCGCGCGCGTCTGGCGTGCCCGTTGCCGCGCCAGGATCATCGGCATCACCGGTTCGAACGGCAAGACCACGCTGAAGACGCTGACTCATTCGATCCTGTCGCGGGCGGGTCGTTGCCACGTCAATCCGGGCAACCTCAACAACGAGATCGGCCTGCCGCTGTCGCTGTGTGCGCTCGCCGCCGATGCCGACTTCGCGGTCTGCGAGATGGGCGCGGGCAAGCCCGGCGACATCGCCTATCTGGCACGTATCGCGGCGCCGCAGATCGGCGTCGTCAACAATGTCGGCGCAGCGCACCTGGAGCGCATGGGCAGCCTGCGCGGCGTCGCCGAAACCAAGGGCGCGATCTACGCGGCGCTGCCGTCCGACGGCATCGCCGTGATCAATGCCGAGGACGACTTCGCCGGCGACTTCCGCAGTCTCGCCGGCAAGCGTGCGCGGATGTCGTTCGCGATCGATCGCGAAGCCGATGTGCGCGGCCAGGTCCTTGCAAGCGACGCCGCGACGCAGCGTCTGGTCATCGACACGAAGGCGGGCAGCATCACCGTCGCCTTGTCCTTGCCGGGCCGCCATAACGCGCTGAATGCGCTGGCGGCGACGGCGCTGGCGCTGGCTGCGGGTGCGTCGCTCGATCAC
>JBGASK010000041.1:0-23963 GCA_044229785.1 Ahniellaceae bacterium | reverse complement strand
GAAGCCGCGATCGATGCCGCACGCATCGCTGCGGTCGGGCTCGCCAACCAGCGCGAGACCACGGTGCTTTGGGAGCGCATGAGCGGCGCGCCCATCCATCGCGCCATCGTCTGGCAGGACCGTCGCACCGCTGCCGTGTGTGAGCGACTGCGCGCCGAAGGACACGAAGCATCGGTCGCGGCCAAGACCGGCCTGCTGCTCGACCCGTATTTCTCGGCGACCAAGATCGCGTGGATCCTCGACGCCGTGCCCGATGCGCGCGCGCGGGCCGAGCGCGGCGAACTCTGTTTCGGCACCATCGACAGCTGGCTGCTGTGCAAGCTCAGCGGCGGCCGCACCTTCGCGACCGATGCGACCAATGCCTCGCGCACCCTGCTGTTCGATCTGCACGCGCAACAGTGGGACGACGAACTTTGCGAATTGTTCGACGTGCCGCGCGCGCTGCTGCCCGAGGTGCGCGATTCGAATGGCGACTATGGCCAGGTCGACGCAGCGTTGTTCGGCGCCGCATGGCCCATCCGCGGCGTGCTCGGCGACCAGCAGGCGGCACTGGTCGGCCAGGCCTGTTTCGCGCCCGGCATGATCAAGAGTACCTATGGCACCGGCTGCTTTCTGGTCATGAACACCGGCCGCGAACGCGTGCAGTCGCAAAACCGCCTGCTCAGCACCGTCGCCTATCGCATCGACGGCGCGACCACGTATGCGGTCGAGGGCAGCATCTTCGTCGCCGGCGCGGCCATCCAGTGGCTGCGCGACGGTCTCAAGCTGATCGACTCGGCGGCACAGACCGAAGCGATCGCACGCGACGCGCGCGGCAGCCATGGCGTCTATCTGGTGCCGGCCTTCACCGGGCTCGGTGCGCCGCACTGGGACCCGCATGCGCGCGGCGCCATCCTCGGCCTGACCCGCGACACCGGCATCGCCGAGATCGTCACCGCCGGACTGCAGTCCGTGTGTTTCCAGACCCGCGACCTGCTCGACGCGATGCAGCGCGATGGCGCGACCGGCGCCTGCACCTTGCGCATCGACGGCGGCATGGCCGCGAACGACTGGTTCGCGCAGTCGCTGGCCGACTTGCTCGGCGTGCCGGTCGATCGCCCGACCGTGATCGAAACCACCGCGCTCGGCGCCGCCTACATGGCCGGGCTCGGCCTGGGCTGGTACGACTCGCTGGACCGGATCGCCACACACTGGCGCTGCGAACGTCGCTTCGAAGTACAGATGCCCGAGACCGAACGCGAGGCGTTGTATCGCGGCTGGAACGATGCGGTCACGCGCGTGCTGGCGTCATCGCGGCCAGACAGCGCTGCATCGCGCCCTGCATGAACACGCGCAGCAGCGGCGCCGCGATCGGCCAGACCAGCGGTGTGGTCAGTTCGAAGCGATAACGCCAGACGACGTCGGTGCCGGCGCCGCTCGCGGCGAAGGCCCAGTCGGCCTGACCGATCCGCACCAGCCACGACAGCGGCGGACGCAAGCGGCTCAAGGTGTAGGCATGGCGGCGACCGGGATCGAGCGCGGTGACGGTTTCCAGCATCACCACGCCGTCCTCGCCTTCGACATCGCGCGTCACGCCGACTGCGAGCGGCCCGTGCAGGGTGATGCGACGCAACGCCGGGATCGGACCGTAGCCGCGGAACAGCGTTGGAAAACGTCCGGCATCGACGGCGAGTGCGAACACCGCGTCCGGAGCGGCGGCGAAGTGGGCGATGGCCTGCAGGTCGATGTGCATGGGCGCAGTCTCGGCCGCGGCCGGCGTGCTGTCCAGCGCCGCGTTATGCTCGCCGCACCCCATCGCCGGAAGTCTGCCATGCAGTCGAAAGCAACGACCGTCGCGCAATACCTGGCGGAACTGCCGGAGGACCGCCGCGCCGCGCTGAGCGCGGTGCGCGACCTGATTCGCGCCAACATCGACGCCGGATTCAGCGAAGGCATGGGCTACGGCATGATGGGCTGGTCGGTGCCGCATTCGCGTTACCCGGCGGGTTACCACTGCAACCCCAAGGACCCGCTGCCTTACGCCGGGCTCGCGTCGCAGAAGAACTACATGTCGCTGTACATCTGCCCGCCGTCGATGGGCGAGGCCAATGCCGACGCCGAGGCCGAAGCGGACTGGTTCCGCAGCGCATGGGCGAAGACCGGCAAGAAGCTCGACATGGGCAAGGGTTGCATCCGCTTCAGGAAACTCGACGACCTCGCGCTCGACGTGATCGCCGAATCGTTCCGGCGCATGACCGCGGACAAGTTCGTCGCGATGTACGAGGCGGCGCGCGCGGCGTACACGCCGAAGTCGCGCGCCGAGATCCAGGCGATGATGGCCGAACGCAAGGCGGCGAAGGCGGGCGTGTCGAAACGCCCTTCGACAGGCTCGGGGCGAACGGTCGCGGTGAAAAAAGCGGCAGCGAAGAAGACGGCGCGCGGCAAGCGCTGAACCCTTGCTCAGGGTATCGGCACCGCAGCGAGCGCGCGCTCGCGCTGCGTGCCGACAGGCAAGGCGGTCAGGGCCGCGCGCAGTTCGGATTGTGCGGCGCGCAGGTCGGCATGCTGCGGAAAACGCGCCGCGGCCGCGACCAGGCTGGCGAGATGTGCGACCGGATCGGGATTCGCGAAATCGTCCGGCACCAGCCAGTCCGGCGTCGATGCGATCTGTGCGGCCGTCGCCCGCATCGACGCCGCGACCGCTTCGGCCCATTGCGGCCGCAGGTCCGCTTGCGGCGCATGACGCACGAATTCGGAAGCGCCATGGCGATACCGCGGGTGCGCGTCGGTGATCGTCGCGGCGAGATCGCGGTCGAGGTTCGGCACCTGCAGCGCGCGCCCGATGATGAAGTCGCGCACTTCGGCCTCGGTCGGATCCGGCAGGCCGGCGACGAAGACCCAGAGCGGTACGCCCGGACTGAAGCCGGCGTAGTCCTCACGCAGTCGTTCGACCGGCGACAGCGCATCCCGACGCGCGGATTCGAGCGCATGCCGTGCCTGTTCGGCACGGGCGTGCTCCGCATTCCGGGCACTCTGCTGCCACTGCCGCACGCCACCCCAGGCCGCCATCGCCAGGGCGCACACGACCGACGCGGCGATCGCCAGCATCGCGACGCGCGTCCAGCCCGCGCCCTGCAAGGTCGCGCCATCGCGCCAGGCGCTCGCGATCAGCAGCGCGATGGCGAATGCGGGCGCGATGACGCCGCAGAACCAGCCCAGTGGCATCACCCAGGTGCCTATGCGTTCCGTCCACGCGATCAGTACGGCCAGCGCAGCGACGCCCACGCCGAGCATGCAGATCATCGCGACCCAGCCGCCGCGGGCGCCGAGCCAGTCGAGCCGGCCGTTCGCGATCAGCAGGCCGGTCGCGGCCAGCAGCAACACCGCGGCGCCGACCGCGCAGAAGAACGGAATGACCAGACCCATGGCCGCGTCGCCGCTCGGCACACGACCGGCGTAGGCGCCGCTCATCAGCAGGTTGGCGAGCAGCAACAAGCCGGCGAGCAGTGCCGCGACGGTGGCGAGCAGGGACAGGAACATGCGTACTCCGGGATGCGGGATCAGCGCCACGACGGTTCGTCCTGCGGCGTTTCGGTCAGGGTCAGGGCATGCACCGGCGGCAGGTTCAGGAACACCGCATCGGGCATGGCGTCGTAGCGGCCGACGGCCGCTTCGTCGCAGGCGAACCGCAACAGGTCGATGTCGCCGGCCATCAGCACGCGCGTTTGCAGCGGCACGATGCGCGCGTCGCGTGCGAGCTCGCCGACGCCGCGCAGCGTCGACCGCATCACCGTGGCATCGATCGGGAAATCCTGTGCGGCATCGGCGGCGCGGGTCGCATCGATCGCGTACCAGAGCAGGCCGCGCAGCGGGGCGGTCGTGGCCGCTGCATCGCCATCGCGCCAGGCCATTGCTGCGTCGAAGCAGGCGCGATGGCGATGCACGCCGCCGCCCGCGCAGGCGCAGTCCTGCATCGCCGCGACCACGGCATCGACGCATTCGCGCAACGCCGGCGGCAGTTCGTCCGGCATCGCCAGCGCCGCGCGTTGCAGCAGGCGCGCCGCCACCAGCACCTGCGCCCACAACGGCAATTCGCCGAGCGCGGCGTCGCCGGCCAGCAAGGTCGCGCCGCCGCCTTGCCCGCGTGCGCGATCGGTGCCTGCACTGTATCGATGGTTGGACATGTCGATCCCGTCTCCGCGACCCGCGGTCGCATGATCGGGGGTACGCGAATTCCGGCCGCGACCGGACAGCCAAGACGGACGCGCGGCGCCCGCCGGGGCGACTCAGTTGTCGGTCGCGTATCGCTTCGCGAAGAAATCCCCGTCGTTCCAGCGCGGACGCGCGGGGGCATCGGCGATGCGTTCGGCGATCAGGGCATTCAATGCTGCGATGCGCGCCGCGGTCGGATAGTGGATCGGCTGCTCCGCATCGTCGCTCGGACGGTGGTAATGCTGGTTCAGGAAACCGTCGAGGCTGGCGAGGCCGTCGAAGTGTGGATCGCGGCCGTTCACGCCGCCGTCGAGATACACCGCCGGAATGCCGGCGCGGATGAAGGCGTACTGGTCGCTGCGCACGAATCCGGTCTCCTCGGGTTTCGGGTCCGGCGTCAGGGTCAGGCCGAGATCCTCGGCCGCGGCTTCGACCACGGACTGCAGCGTGGAGTGTTCGACGCCGACCGGTATCACGTCGACGAGATCCCCGAGCACCACCGGCATGTCCATGTTCACGTTTGCGACCAGGCTCGACCTCGGCACCGGCGGCGCGGCGACGAAATGCTGCGCGCCGAGCAGGCCCTTCTCTTCGGCGGTCAACGCGACGAACAGGATCGATCGCGCCGGACGTCGTGGCGCCGTGGCCAGGCGGCGCGCGGCTTCGAGCAGAACCGATACGCCGAGCGCGTTGTCGATGGCGCCGTTGTAGATGCTGTCGCCATCGACGGCCGCGCCGATGCCAAGATGGTCGAGATGCGCGGTCAGCACCACGTGTTCGGCGGCCAGCGTCGGGTCGGCGCCGGGCAGGCGCGCGACGACGTTGACGCTCTCGGCGCGTTCCATCTGCGTGGCCTGGGTCAGGGTCGCGGTGCCGGACAGGTCGAAGGCCTGCAGGCGGTTCTCGCGCATCATCGCGAACACTTCGTCGGCGCCGTGCGGCGACCCCGCGAAGAGGATCTGGGCCAACGCCGCGCGCAAGGACACACGCACGCGCAGCGCCGGAAAGCTGTCGACGGCGCGGCCGTGGGCATCCCTCAGGCGCATGCCGGCCGCACCCCAGTTCTTCGCGCCGACGGCCCACGGCCGCTTTTCCTCGTCGCGGGGGTCGCCGATCGAAATGGTGCCGACGGCGCCGCGTTCGGCCAGCAGCTTCGCCTTTTCCATGCGCGAGGCGTGGAAGGCGCGTTCGTCGTTCGACAGGTTCGACGGCGCATTCGCGAGCACGACCGCGATCTTGCCGCGCACGTCGACGCCGGCGAAATGGTCCTGGCCGAGTTCCGGCGCATGCACGGCCTGGCCGACGAAGACCAGCGGCGCGGTGATTTCCGCGGTGGCCTCGTTGAAGTTCGCGGAGACCACGAAATCGTCCTCGAAGGCGAACTCGGTGCGGACGCCATCGCGGTCGAGGGCGAAGCGTGCGCCCTCGCGCAAGGCACGTGCCCGCAGCAGCGGCACCGGTTGCAGGCCGCTGTCGCCTGCACCGGCATCGAGCCCGAGCTTGCGGAATTGGCTGGCGACATACAGCGCGGCGACATCGTGGCCGCGGGTACCGGCCTCGCGGCCTTCGAGCAAATCGTCGGCGAGAAAACGCACGTCGGCTTCGATGCGGCCTGGCGCCGCGGCATCGATCGTTGCGGCTCGGTGCGGCTGCGGATCGCTGCAGGCCGCGATCAACGACGACGCGATGAGGGTGACGCAGACGCGGGACGACATCGATAGGGCTCCGGCAGCAGCGAAGCGCCGAACGCTAGCAGCGTGCATGCCGGCTTCGTCTCGCTGCGGGACGAGCCGTGGCCGTCATTCCACGAGCGGCAGCATCATGCGCAGCAACTGGCCGGTCTCCGGCGCGGTGGCCGGCACGCTGTCGAGAGTGCCGCCGAGCCGGGCCACGGTTTCGCGCAACAGGCCCAGCCCCAGTCGTCGCGAGGTGTGGTCGCGGCTCAGCCCATGCTGCGCGTCGAGCAGCAGTTCGCGCAGCGCGCCGTCGTGGTCGGACAGCGTCAGCACGGCCTGGCCGGCCTCGTGGCGCAGCACCACGTCGATGTTGCTGTCGGCCGGATTGCGCCGCAGCGCATGGTCGAGCAGTTCGGCGCAGAGTTGCGTCAGCGTGTCGCGGTCGGCCTTGACGGTCGTTGCCGGCGCGATCTGCGCGCGCAGGCGCTGCTGACGCTGGCGCGCGCGCGCGTCGGCGTCGAGCAGGGCATGGTCGAGCGCCTCCGACAGCAGCCCGGGCTGATCGGCGCGCTCGCCGGCTTCGGCCGACTCGCGCATGCGCAGCACGATCTGCATCAGTTCGCTGACATGGCGTGCGATCGCCGCCATCGGCCGCGACAGCTCCGGGTTCGCCGCATGCACCGCCAGCAGCCGTTCGGCGCTGCCGCGGATCTCGCTCAGCGGCGCCTGAAGATCTTCGCCGGCCAGCGAGAGCAGGCGCTGGTTGAGCTGCGCCGCCGCCTGCGCGCGCCGGCTCTGCGCTTCGGCGTGCGCGAGGGCTTCCTGCAGCGCCTCGCCCTGGTCGCGCAGGGCTTCGGCGCGGATGCGCCGCTCGCGCCCGATCCAGAACAGCAGCACGATCGCGGTCAGTCCGGCGATGCCGAGCCCGAGCGCGCTGCGCAACAACAAGCGGCTGCGCGCCAGCTCTGCCGCCTGCGCCGCCTCGCGTTCGCGCAGCAGGGCCAGTTCGGCGTCGGCCTGCTGGCGTTCGTAGCGGGCGCGCACGACGGCGACGCGCGCCTCGTCCTGCTCGGCCCGGATCGCCGCGGCCTCGCGATCGATCTCGTCGATCAGGGCGATGGCGGGCTCGGCCTCGCCGCGCGCGGCCAGCACGTCGGCGAGCTGGCGCTTGGCGGCCAGGCGGCGGTCCGGGTCGTCGCTGTCGTTGCTGCCCACCAGGGCCGCGCGCGCCTCGCGCTCGGCATTGATCAGGGCGTAGTCGCGCGCCTCGCCGTCGAGGCTGCGCGCCCGCAGCAGCCAGACCTCGGCGCGTGCGCGCAGTGCGGCGGAGCGGCCGATCGCGTGTTCCAGATCGCGGGCGATGGCTTCGCCGCGCTGGATGTCGGACAAGGCGGCGTCGAAGCGGCCGGCGCGGGCATGGGCTATGCCGCGATTGGTCAGCGCCAGGCCTTGGCCGATGCGGTCGCCATCCTCCTCATGGGCGGCGATGGCCTCGTCGAGCAGACGCACCGCCTGCTCGGTCGTGCCCGCTTCCAGGGCCAGGTCGGCGAGGTTGTTCAGCACCGCCCCGACGCCCTTGCGGATGCCGTGGGTGCGTTTCATGTCGAGGGCGCGCTGGTAGTGATCGCGGGCGCGGGTATTGTCGCCGAGCGCCGACAGGGTGTTGCCGAGATTGGTCAGCACCGCGGACGCGCTGCCGAAGTTGCCCAGCGATTCGTAGATCTTCAGCGCTTCGCCTTGCGCCGCCAGCGCTTCCGCGTGCAGGCCGCCGAGATCGAGGGTGATTCCGAGGTTGGCCTGGGCGCTGGCATAGCCGGCTTGCTCTTGGGCATCGCGGGTCAGGGCGACGGCGCGTTCGAACTCGACCACGGCCTGGTCGTAACGGCCGCGCTGGCGTTCGATCGAGCCGAGGTTGACCCGTGCGGCCGCTTCGCCCACCGGGTCGTGCAACTGCTGTGCCAGCGTCAGTGCCTGCTGCGCCTGCTGTTGCGCGGCCTGCGGGTCGCTGCGCAACAGCTTCATCGCCGCCGCGTTCAATTGCTTGACCTGGTCGGCCGGTGCGGCGACCGCAGACAGCGCCGCCAGCCCGACGCAGAACGCCCAGGCCTGCCAGCCACGCTTGCCGGTGTCGCATCGCCGCATCGACCCGTCCCCGAACTCCTCGCGAGCTTAGCCCGTTCCGGTGAAGGCGTCGTTGCGGCTCAGGCGTCAAACAAGGTCAGCAGGTCTTCCGAGGAAATCGTCGACAGCGTCGCCTCGCCGTGTTCGAGCACGGCGTCGGCGATCTCGCGCTTCTTCTGCTTCAGCGCCGACATGCGTTCCTCGACGGTGCCGCGGCATTGCAGTTCGTAGATGAACACCGGCTTGTCCTGACCGATGCGATGCGCGCGGTCGATGGCCTGCGCTTCGGCCGCCGGGTTCCACCAGGGGTCGTAGAGCACGACGGTGTCGGCGCGCGTCAGGTTCAGGCCGACCCCGCCGGCCTTCAGCGAAATCAGGAACACCGGCACCTGGCCGTCCTGGAAGCGCGCGACCTGGACTTCGCGGCGCTTGGTGCTGCCGTCGAGCCGCGCATAGGTGATGCCCTGCGCGATCAGCGCTTCCTGGATCAGGTCGAGCATGCGCGTGAACTGCGAGAACACCAGCACCGCGCGGCCTTCGTCGACGAGGGTCGGCACCAGTTCCATCAAGGCGTCGAGCTTGGCCGAGGCGGCGTCTTCGGCCTTGCGCCCGGCTTCGATCAGGCGCGGGTCGCAGCAGATCTGCCGCAGCTTCAGCAGGGCGTCGAGGATGGTGATCTGGGACGCGCCGAAACCTTGCGCGGCCAAGGCTTCGCGCACCCGCGCCTCCATCTGCACGCGCACGGTTTCGTACAGGTCGCGCTGGGCGCCCTCGAGTTCCACCGGCTGCACGATGAGCGTGCGTGCCGGCAGGTCGCGGGCGACTTCGTTCTTGCGTCGGCGCAGCAGGAAGGGCGCGATGCGCTTGCGCAGGCGCTCGGCGGCGTCGGTGTCGCGGTCGCGCTCGATCGGCTGGCGGAAGCGCGTGCGGAATTGTTCGTGGGTGCCGAGCAAGCCCGGGAAGGCGAGGTCGAACTGCGCCTTCAATTCGCCGAGATGGTTCTCGACCGGGGTGCCGGTCAGGCACAGGCGACGCGCGGCGTCGAGCTGCGCCGCCGCCGCGTGGCTGCGGCTGGCAGCGTTCTTCAGCCACTGCGCTTCGTCGAAGATGGCCAGCGTGAAGCGCTGCGACTTCAGCTGTTCGATATCGCGCCACAGCAGCGCGTAACTGGTGATGACCAGATCGGTTTCGCCGAGCGCGTCGAAATGTTCGTGGCGCTCGGCGCCCGCGAGCACGCGCAGGCGCAGCATCGGCGCGAACTTCTCGGCCTCGGCGCGCCAGTTGTCGACGACGCTGGTCGGGCACAGCACCAGGGCCGGGTGAACAAGCGCGCCGTCCTGCTTCAGCGCCGCGAGATGCGCGAGCACCTGCACGGTCTTGCCGAGGCCCATGTCGTCGGCCAGCACGCCGCCGAACTGGAAGGCCTGCAGGAAGTCGAGCCAGGCCAGGCCTTCCTTCTGATACGGCCGCAACTCGGCCTGGAAGCCCGCGGGCGGCTCGCGCGATTCGACGCCGCGGAAGCTGCGCACGCGTTCGATGAAGTCGGCGGCTTCCGGGCTCGGCAGGAAGCGCCAGTCCGGCGACGGATCGAGCGAGGCGACGCGCGCCCGCGGCAGGCCGATGCGGCCATCGCTCGAGGTGTCGAGGTCGGCCACGAGGTCGAGCAGCGGCGTCAGGCGTTCGTTCGCGATGAACACGCGGCGCCCGTCCGGAAGCGTCAGGCGCAGGCCGTCCGGACGCTGTTCCTCGGGACGCGACAGCGCCTCCAGCAACACCGGCACCAGGTCCACCGGCTGACCGTCGACTTCGATGCCGAGACGCAGCGAGAACCAGTCGTTGCCGTCCTCGTCGACGCGCAGGTCGAGCGCGCCGAGTTCGGGTTCGAGCGCGATCGGGAAGTCGTCGGTCGAGCGCAATTCGATGTGGCTGGCGGCCGCATCCCGGCGCAGTTCGCCGATCCAGGCCTGCAGTTCGCCGTTCTTCAGGCGGCCGTTCCAGTACCAGTGTTCGGCCGGTCCGCCGCTGCCATGGCTGCTGCCCGGCTTGAAGCCGTGGCGGGCGAGGAACTGGCTGGCGCGCGCTTCGGCTTCGACGTCGCGGGCGAGCACGTGCACGCGGCCGTCGTCGCCGCGCCAGCGCAGTTCGTTGCTGCGGTCGCCAGCGCGCACTTCATGGCGTCCGTAGCGGAATCCGAGATGTGCCGTCGCCTGCGTCAGCAAGTCGACGCGATTCAGGTACGGCGCACCGCCGATCAGCACGACGGCGGTGGGCGCGATCGGCGAGGCTGGCGTGGTCGCGAGGGTTTGCGGCAGCGGCAGTTGCCCGCGCGGGAACAGTTTCGCGACGACGGCGGACGCGAGTTCGACCTCGTCCGGCGCCACCGCCGGCAGGTCGCGCAGCTGGGCCAGTTCGGCGTCGTCGAGGTCGCTGACGACGGTGCCGATCAGCGCTTGTTCGACATCGAGGTAGCGCCGGTAGCGGGTGTTCGCGATCGCCACGCCGTCGGGTTCGACGCGCAACTGCAGCTGCTGGTCGCCGCTTGCCGCCAGCTGCCAGTTCACCTGCAGCACGCGCGGCGTGCCGGCATGCAGCGGCGCGCCCTGCAACTGGCCAAGCCGCAGTTCGATGCCGAGCGCGAAGAACTGGCCGAGCATCGCGTCGATCGGTCCGTCGAACAGCAGCCAGTAGTCGCCGTCGATGTATTCGATGCCGTCGAAGCCGAGCAGGGACAGTGCCGCGAGGCGTTCGTGCATCGGCCAGGCCTGCAGCATCTGCAGCACGCGCGGCGATTCCAGGTCGACGCGGCGCGGGTGCGACCAGCGTCCGTCGCGGCCGCGGCGCGCCCGCAAGGGCCGGAACAGCAGGCGCGCCGATTCGTCCAGCGTGGCCAGCAGCAGCAACTCGGTCGGATCGCGTGCGACATCGCTCGCCGGCACGCGTTCGGCCAGCGTCTCCCAGGCGCTGCGCGGCGGTGCCGGTAGGCTTTCGCGCGGCGGCACGACGGCGCGCAGCAAATGCTGGATCAGCGCCGCGGCGTGTTTGCATTCGAAGCCGACCGGGCAGCTGCAGTCGCTGAGCAGGGTCGGACCGCGGCCGCGCGGATGCGTCAGCGTCAGGCTGGTCTCGTAGACGTGCCCGCGTGTGCCGGTGACCTGGGCGCTGACGCGGTGCTCGTCGAGATGCAGCACGTCGTGCACGGCACCGCGATCGGCCAGTGCGGTGCCGCGCGCCCACGCCGGTCCGAATTCGACCGGGAAGCGTTCCGCATGCGATTGCAGGTGATCGGTCAGTGACATGGCGATGGGCAAAGGACCGCCCATCTTCGCAGAGCCGTGGCGGAATTACAGCGCCCCGCGGCGTCGGTTAGCATCGGAGCGCGAACCACGGAGTCGAGCATGAGCCAGGACAAGCCCACGATCAGTCGCGAACAGGCCGAGGACGCGGTGCGCGTGCTGCTGCGTTACGCCGGCGAAGACCCGGCGCGCGAAGGCCTGCTCGACACGCCGCGACGCGTCGTCGATGCCTATGGCGACTGGTTCAGCGGCTACGCGCTTGATCCCGAGGACTACCTCAAGCGCACCTTCGAGGAAGTGGCCGGCTACGACGAGATGATCGTGCTGCGCGACATCTCCTACGAAAGCCACTGCGAACACCACATGGCCCCGATCATCGGCAAGGTGCATATCGGTTATCTGCCGGACGGCGCCGTGGTCGGCATCAGCAAGCTGGCGCGCGTGGTCGAAGCCTATGCGCGCCGCTTCCAGGTCCAGGAGAAGATGACCGCACAGATCGCCCGCTGCATCGAGAAGGTGCTGAAGCCGCGCGGCGTCGGCGTGGTGGTCGAAGGCGCCCACGAATGCATGACCACGCGCGGCATCCACAAGCGCGGCGTCAGCATGGTCACCTCGAAGATGCTGGGCAGCTTCCGCGACGACGCCCGCACCCGCGCCGAATTCCTGAACTTCATCGACATCGGGCCGGGGCGGTGATCGCATCGTCGGATATCTCCGACTTTCTTGCTTTCGAACGCCGATTGCCCTAAAAAGTCGGCAACGACCGACTTTTGATCGATCGATCGGAATGGGCCTGATGAAGTCGGATAAAACCAACTTTTCCCAGCAAACACGTCGTCATGCCCAGCGCGGCGACGATCCCGGATTGCGCGCACTCGGCACCCTGGTGCGGACGACCCGCATCGCCTCGCGACTCAGCCAGGACGCACTGTCGCTCGCGGCCGGCGTCAGCCGCGACACCATCATCGCGCTGGAGGCCGGACGTCCCGGCGTGTCGCTCGGCAAGGCCCTGCGGGTCCTGCGTGTGCTCGGGCTGGACTTGCGCGCCGGAGGGCGGCCATGACCCTGCGTGTCTGGCATGACGGTCGCGACGTGGGTCTGCTCTCGGCCAACGAGCGCAGCCTTCGTTTCGCCTATGCCGACGCCTGGCGCTCGGACGCGCAGGCGTTCGCGTTGTCGCCACGCCTGCCGATGACATCACCCGAACACGAAGGCGACGAGGTACTGCACTTCTTCGCGAACCTGCTTCCGGAAGGTCCGGTGCTCGACACCCTCTGCCGACTGCGGCGACTGCCGCGCGGCGATGTGTTCCGTCTGCTCGCGAGTTTCGGCCGCGAAGGTGCGGGCGCATTCGACGTGCTGGCGGAAGACGAATCGCCGGATCAGGCGTTCGGCCACGTGCCGTACGACGCCGACATGATCCGCGCCGATCTTGCCGAGATGCGCCGCGATGTGCCCTTGCTACATCGCCACGGCGAGTTGCGCCTGTCATTGGCAGGCGCGCAGAACAAGCTGCCCGTCGCGTTGATCGACGGGCGCCTGCATTTGCCCGTCGGTGCCGCGGCTTCGACGCATATCCTGAAACCGGCCCTGCCCGGCGCCTACGCCCATTCGGTCGAGAACGAGGCAGTGTGCATGCGCCTGGCCGCCGCCGTCGGCATACCGACGGCTTCGGTGCAGATCTGGAAGGATCCGGAACCGATGCTCCTGGTCGAACGTTACGACCGCGTCGTCTCCGCCGAGCGGGTCACGCGCCTGCACCAACTCGATTTCTGCCAGCTCGCAGGCGTGCTCCCGGACCAGAAGTACGAATCGGACGGCGGTCCGGGATTCGCGAGCCTGTTTGCGCTGGTCGATGCACACGCCACTCTGCCCGCGCGCGACCGACTGCAACTCGTCGACTGGCTGGTCTTCAACTTCCTGATCGGCAACGCCGATGCGCATGGCAAGAACGCATCAATGCGTCATGACCGCGATGGACGCCTGCGCCTCGCGCCGGTCTATGACCTGCTCAGCACCAGCTTCTGGCCATCGCTGTCGCCGAAGATGGCCATGGGCATCGGGGGCGAAAAGCGGCCGGACTGGGTCATGGCTCGGCATTGGCAACGCCTCTGCACCGCGACGGCGATCAATCTGGCGCAACTGCGGCGCCGTGCATTGGCGCTGACCGAAGCCGCTGCAACCGCGCTGCCGGAGGTCGCGGCAGTGCTCGGCATCGACGCGACCTCCGCCATCGTCAAGCATCTGCGCGACAGCATTGAGCGGCGTGGCGGATGGATCGACGAACGGATGACACACGCATGAGTGCGGCCCTCACCACCCTGCGCGGCGTGTTCGGCTACGAATCCTTCCGCCCGCCGCAGGACGAGATCGTCGCGCACGTGATCGGCGGCGGCGATGCGCTGGTGCTGATGCCGACGGGCGGCGGCAAATCGCTGTGTTACCAGGTGCCGGCGCTGGTGCGACCGGGCTGCGCGATCGTGGTGTCGCCGCTGATCGCGCTGATGCAGGATCAGGTCGACGCATTGAACCAGCTCGGCGTGCGTGCCGCCTTTCTGAACTCGACGCTGGAAGCGCGCGCCGCGTTCGAGATCGAGTCGCGTTTCCTCGATGGCCGGATCGATCTGCTCTACGTCGCGCCCGAGCGCCTGCTGACCGAACGTTGCCTCGATCTGCTGGGGCAGGGCGAGATCGCGCTGTTCGCGATCGACGAGGCGCATTGCGTGTCGCAATGGGGCCACGACTTCCGGCCGGAATATCGCCAGCTCGGCGTGTTGCACGAGCGCTGGCCGGACGTGCCGCGCATGGCCCTGACCGCGACCGCCGACGAACGCACGCGCGGCGAAATCATCGAGCGCCTGGCGCTCGCCGATGCGCGCGTGTTCCTGTCCTCGTTCGACCGCCGCAACATCCGATATCGCATCGTGCAGAAGGACGATGCCAAGCGGCAGCTGCGCGACTTCCTCGATGCGCAGCGCGGCGAGGCCGGCATCGTCTATTGCATGTCGCGCAGGAAGGTCGAGGAGACCGCGGCTTTTCTCGCCGAGCTCGGATTCACGGCGCTGCCGTATCACGCCGGTCTCGATGCCGCGAAACGCGCCGAGCACCAGCGCCGCTTCCTGCGCGAGGACGGCGTGATCATGGTCGCCACCGTCGCCTTCGGCATGGGCATCGACAAGCCCGACGTGCGCTTCGTGGTGCACATGGATCTGCCGAAGTCGCTCGAGGGCTATTACCAGGAGACCGGCCGCGCCGGTCGCGACGGCGCGGCCTCGGAAGCCTTGCTGATCTACGGCCTCGGCGACCTGGTGCTGCTGCGGCAATGGATCGACCAGGGCGAGGCGAGCGACGAGCGCAAGCGTTTCGAACACCAGCGCCTGAATGCTTTGCTGGCCTATTGCGAAGCGGCGGATTGCCGGCGCATGCCGCTGCTGGCGGCCTTTGACGAAGTGCATCCCGGTGCTTGCGGAAACTGCGACAACTGCCTGGAGCCGCCCGAACGCATCGAGGGCACGGAACTGGCGCAGAAGCTGATGAGCGCGATCTACCGCAGCGGCCAGCGCTTCGGCGCGCAGCATGTCATCGCCATCCTGCGCGGCGACTTGAACGAGCGCATCGCCCAGTTCCGGCACGAGGAGCTCTCGACCTTCGGCATCGGCAGCGAACTGAGCGCGAAGCAGTGGGGCGCGATCGTGCGCCAGTTGCTGGCGGCCGGGCTGATCGATGTGGCCGGCGAATACGGTTCGCTCGCCTTGAACGAATCGAGCCGGCGCGTGTTGCGCGGCGAACAACCGGTTGGTTTGCGCGAACCGCCCGAGAAACGCCGCGACCGAGGTCGGCGCGGCGTGCCGGCCGGCACCACGACGCATGGCGATGCGCTGTTCGAACGCTTGCGCGAATGGCGCGCGAAGACCGCGCGTGCGGCGGGGCTGCCGCCTTACGTGATCTTCCACGACGCGACGCTGGCCGCGATCGCGGCTGCGCATCCCGAGTCGCACGACGAGCTCGCCGGCATCAGCGGCATCGGGGCGAAGAAGCTGGAGCGCTATGGCGACGAGATCCTGGGCGTGGTGGCGTCTCCGGGGTGAGTGCGTCGGATTCGGGTGAGTGCGTCGGATCCGGCGCTGCGCGCCTTGATCCGACCTACATTCATCGACCGCCGACCGCCGACCGCCGACCGCCGACCGCCGACCTTCGGTCATTGCGATTCGACCACCGGCAGCACGATGTGGCTGGCGGCGGCGGGCGCGTGTGCGATGCGTTGCGTGGCCTTGCGGTAGTCCTCGGGCTTCGCGAAGAAAATGTTCGGCACGAAGGTCTGCGGGTTGCGGTCGTAGAGCGGGAACCAGGTCGACTGGATCTGCACCATCAGCCGATGGCCTTTTCCGAAGACGTGGTTCGCGTTCGGCAGCGGGATGCGATACGGCAGCAGCGCGTTCGGCTCGATCGGTTTCGGGTGTTCGTAACTCTCGCGATAGCGGCCTCGGAAGATGTCGGCCGAGACCATCAGCTGGTAGCCGCCCATCTGCGGCTGGCGCGGCACCTCGTCCGGATACACGTCGATGAGTTTCACGACCCAGTCGCTGTCGCTGCCGCTGGTCGCGGCGAACAGTTGGGCGACCGGTTCGCCGGCGATCTTCAAAGGCCTGCTCAATGGTTCGCTGACGAAGGTCAGCACATCGGTGCGGCTCGCCGCATCGCGCTGGTCGTCGACCAGCCATTTCGGCCAATAGGCGTCGTCCTCATAAGCGACCGCACGGATGGGACGGCGCGTGAACGGCACCGGCCTGGCCGGATCGGACACGTAATCGCTCTCGGGGGCGTCATCGGCCTTCGGCGCGTCGAACGACAACGAGGCATTGGCGCGCAGGTACAGCGGTGTCGCGATCGTCGTGCATCCCGCATTGCAGCCGCTTGGCCAAGCCGACAGACGCTGCCAGCGGTTGCTGCCGGTCTCGAACGCGACGACCGGCGCCGTGTCGTGTTTCGGCGCGTCGTCGCGCAGGAAGTGATCGAGAAACGGCCGCAACACGTCGCGCCGGAACTGCAGTGCCGTGTTGGCGTCGAACTCGATTGCGCCGAGACTGCTGGCCTCGTCGATCTGCTGGCCGTGATTCCAGGGGCCGGCGACCAGATAGACCTGATCGTTGTCCGTGTCCCGGGCTTCCAGGGCGCGATACACCGCGGGTGCGCCGTAGATGTCTTCCTGATCCCACCAGCCATGCACGACCATGGTCGGCACCTTCAGCGGTTGCGCCGCCAGCAGCTTGTCCATCGCCTGCTGTTGCCAGAATGCGTCGTAGGCCGGATGCGCGGTGATCTTGCGCCAGAAGCCGGACTGTTCGAGCCCGCGCGCCTGGCCCAGCGCACCCGCGGAACCTGCGGCGAGGAACTCGTCGTACTGGTCGGCGTGGCTGAACCACCACGAAGCGCTGTTGTCGCGCGTGACCACCTGCTCCAGCATGTAGCCCATGTTGATCTGGCGGAAGGCGCCGTGGTGGAACCAGTCGTCGCCCATCCAGCCGTCGACCATCGGATTCATCGGCACCGACACCTTCAAGGCCGGATGCGGATCGACCAAAGCGGTCAAGGACAGATAGCCGTCGTACGAGATCCCGATGATGCCGACGCGGCCGTTGCTCTCGGGCACGTGTTTCGTCAGCCAATCGATCGTGTCCCAGGTGTCGGTGGCATGGTCGACCGGCGTCGGGTTCAATGGACCGCGGAACGGCCGGTTCATCGCGTAGTCGCCTTCCGAGCCGTACTTGCCGCGCACGTCCTGCACCACGCGGATGTAGCCGGCCTCGGCGATCACGTCGGCGATGTTGTCGTAGCCCTGCAGCACCGACGCGATGCGCGGGCTGTGGGCGTTCGAGGTCAGGCCGTTGGCGTCGTAGGGCGTGCGCGTCAGCAGCATCGGCGCGCGTTGCGCCCCCTTCGGCACCAGGATGACGGTATGCAGCTTCACGCCATCGCGCATCGGGATCATCGCTTCGCGACGTTCGTGGTCGAAGCCGACCGTCGACGGCTTGAACTCGGCCGGCGTCTCGCTCGGATAGTTCGGGTACTTCGGCCTGGGCGCGCGTTCGGCGGCCATGGCCATGCCCGAAAGCCACAGGACGAACGCGCCGAGGGCGCAGGACACTTGGGACAAATTGCGACGCATGGGCCAACTCCCTGCAAAACGCGTCGAGCATAGCCTTCGCGAGACTTGTCCGATGCCGGTGGCGGCGGGCAACATGTCAACAATGGCGGCGGGCTGGTCCGGGCGCGTTGCCGTTCTCGGAGGCCTGCACATGAAAATCTTCCGCACGCACATCGCGTGCATGGTGGCGCTGGTTCTCGCATCGGCCGTGATGTCGCCTGTCGCTCGGGCCGGACGGGTGGTCGATCCGCTGTTCCGCAGCGGCGTGGAAACGTCCGCGTGCGCGAATGGCCTGGTCGAGGACGGCGAGCAATGTGACGGCGCGAACCTCGGCGGCGCAACCTGCGCTTCGATCGGTCTGGTGGTGGGCGCGCTGGCCTGCACCGGCGCCTGCCGCTTCGATGCGTCGGCCTGCATCCGGAACCTGCCGCCCAGCGCGGTCGACGATGTCGCCACGTTCGACGAAGACACGACGCCGGTGCAGTTCGGCGCCGCGATGCTCACGTCGAACGACAGCGATGCCGATGGCGACACGCTCGCGCTGGTCTCGGTGTCGAGCCCGTCGCATGGCAGCGTCGCGCTGCAGGCGCAGACCGTTCAGTTCATGGTCGATCCGAATTTCAACGGCATGGCCGGCTTCGACTACACCATCGGCGACGGCGAGCAGACCGACACGGCGCACGTGAGTCTTCAAGTCGTTGCCGTGAACGACCCGCCCATCGCCAACGCGACCAGCGCCAGCACGCTCCAGAACATCCCCGTGCTCATTGGCCTGTCCGGCAGCGACGTCGAGAATTCGCCATTGACGTTTTCGATCGTGGCAGCGCCCACGCATGGCCAACTGGGTGCGATCAATGCCACCGGACCCACGACCGCGACGGTGACCTACACGCCGGCCACGGGCTACTTCGGCAGCGACGGCTTCACCTACCGGGCGAACGACGGCGGGGAAAACGCGGCCAGTGCCCTGGTCGGTCTCGCGATCACGCAGGTCGTCTGCGGCGATGGACTCATTCGCGGCACCGAGGAGTGCGACGACCATAACAACACGAGTTTGGATGGTTGCTCGATGCTGTGCCTGGTCGAGTCCGGGTTCGTGTGCAATGGCGAACCCAGCGTCTGCGTCCCGCTCTGATCCGCGGCCGCGCGTCGATGTCGGCCTGCCCCTGTGGATCTTCCGACTACGCGCGCTGCTGCGGCCGCTTCCATGATGGCGTGGTCCCCGAGACCGCCGAACAACTGATGCGATCGCGTTACAGCGCCTACGTGCTCGGCCTCGGCGACTACCTCGCCGCGACTTGGCATCCCGAGACGCGCCCGAGCGTCATCGATGTCGATGGCGCCGATGCCAAGGCGACGAAGTGGCTCGGTCTCGACGTGAAGCGCCATGTGCCGGACGGCGATCGCGCCCTCGTCGAATTCGTCGCGCGTTATCGCGTCGGCGGCGCTTCGGCGCGACGCCTGCACGAAGTCAGCCGCTTCGAACGCATCGACGGCCGCTGGTACTACATCGACGGACAGTTTCCCGGGCGATGACACGTTGCGGCATCGGCGCGCGTCAGGCAGTGTCCGGAACAGATACTGCCGGCCCTCGGGGTCGGCGACCTTTGGAGCAGACGATGAAACGAGCAAGTTGGGCACTCGCCCTGATGACGCTGACGCAGGCCGCCGTGGCGGCCGACCGCGAGCAGGTGATGCTGGTGCTGGATGCATCGGGTTCCATGTGGGGCCAGATCGAAGGGCGCAGCAAGGTCGAGATCGCGCGCGCCGCGGTCGCCGATCTGGTGCAGACCTGGAAGCCCGACGCCGATCTCGGCCTCGTCGCCTATGGCCATCGTCGCAAGGGCGACTGCGCCGACATCGAGACCCTGCTGCCGGCTGCGCCGCTCGAGGCGAAGGCGTATCTTGCCAAGGTGAATGCGCTGAACGCGAAGGGCATGACGCCGCTGTCGCAGGCGGTGATCCATGCCGCCGACGCGCTCAAGGCCAGCGAACGCAAGGCCACCGTGATCCTGATCTCGGATGGCGAGGAAACCTGCGAACTCGATCCCTGCGCGGTCGGCCAGCAGCTCGAAGCCCGGGGCGTGGACTTTACCGCGCACGTGATCGGTTTCGACGTGCCGAACCCGGTGCATCAGGCGCAGTTGCGCTGCCTGGCCGAAAACACCGGCGGCCGCTACTTCAACGCGAGCGATGCAGCCTCGCTCGAGAAGGCGCTCGGCCAACTCGCCGTGGCGAGCACCGAGAAGCCACTGCCGGCGGTGCCGGCCAGGCTGATGCCGCCGGTCGCCATCGTTGCCGCGACCGATATCGAGATCGGCTTCGAGGGTCCCGGCGAGGCACGCGACTGGGTCGGCTTCGCGATGATCGGCAGCGGCGATCACGAGTATCTGGACTACGACTGGGTCAAGGCGGCGAAGGGTGCTGCGGCGATGCGTGCGCCGGCCGAGCCGGGCGACTACGAATTGCGCTACGTCAGCGCGCGGCGCACGCCGCCGGTGCTGGCGCGGGTGAAGGTGACGGTGGCGCCGGCCGCCGCCACGGTGTCCGGGCCCAAGTCGGTGATGGCGGGCGACATCGTTGTCATCCATGCCACCGGACCGGCCGCGAGTGGCCACTGGATCGGCTTCGCGCCGAAGGGCGCAGGCCCGGGCGAATATCGCGATTACGTGCGCCCGGATGCGTCCGGCAAGACACAGGCGACGCTGACTGCGCCGCAACAACCCGGCGACTACGAATTGCGCTACGTGCTGAACGAGGCCGACAAGGTCGTCGCCGCGAAACCGATCGCGGTGCTGCCGGCGAAGGCGAGTTTCCTCGCCGCGCCGGATCGCGTGGCCGCACGCACGCCGATCGAGGTCGAATGGGCCGGGCCGCGCGGCAAGGGCCACTGGATCGGCGTGGTCGCGCGCGGTGCCGGTGCCGACGCCTACCTCACATATGCCTATGCGAGCGACGCCCACCCGCGTGCGCGCTTCCAGTCGCCCGATGAAGCCGGCGACTACGATCTGGTCTTCGTGCTCAGCGGCGAGGCCGGCGAACAGGTCATCCTGCGCCAGCCGCTGCGGGTGGATTGAGTCGCGGCGGCATCCATGACTTCCGGCGCATGAGTCCTTCCGACGATTTACTACACTTGTCGTACTACAGGTGTAGAAAATGTCCGAGTCCGAAGAAGCCGACGTTTCGCTGAGCGACCTGCAACTCGACCTGATGCGGGTCCTGTGGGCGCGCGACGAGGCCAGCGTGGCCGACATCGCCGCAGCGCTGGATGACCGCGATCTGGCCCACACCACGGTCGCGACGGTGCTGACGCGTCTGGCGAAGCGCGGCCTGGTCAGCGCCCGCCGCGACGGCCGGCAACTGATCTATCGGGCCGAAGTCGCCGAACCAGAGGTGCGTCGCAGCATGGTCGGCGGGCTGCTGCGCAGCGTGTTCGGCGGCGATCCCAAAGCCTTGCTCGCACACCTTGTGAACGAACGCGAGGTCGGCAGTCGCGACCTCGATCGCGTGCGCGAATTGCTGTCGCGCAAGTCGGGACGCAAGCCATGAGCGACGTGCTGCAGCTTGTGGTCGCGGCGCTGGGGTACGGCGCCGCGGCCGTTGTTGTCGTGTGGTCGCTGGAGCGCGTGGGTGCCCTGCGCGATGGCGCCATCGCCGAGACGCTGTGGCGCATCGCGTTGTATGCAGGCCCGACTGTCGCGATCGTGCAGGGTGTGACGCCGATGCTGCGCGAGATCGCGAACGACCTGCCCGCGTCGCCCGAGATCATCGTGGCGGCGCCGACGCCATCGCCGATGCCGCGCGTCGTCGCGGCGAACGATGCATCGCCCGCCGTCGTTCCGTCCGCGTCGCGAAGCGCGGTGCCCGCTACGGGCGCGAGTTCGTCCTGGATCTGGTCCGAAGCGGTCGCGACGACGGCGCTGGCGGCATTCATGGCCGCGTGGCTGCTCGGCGGCAGCGGCCTCGGTCTGAACTTGTGGAGCCGTCGCCGGTTTCTGCGGCGTGCGCTGGAATCCTCGCGCGTGGCGCCCTTGCACTGGCAGGAGGCGATCGCAGTATTGAACGCGACCGACCTGCATCCGGTCTTGCGCAGCGTGCGCGGCATCGACAGTCCGCTCTGCGGCGACGGGCGCACCATTCTGCTGCCGGACTGGACCGAGCGACTGGACGCGGACGCCCGCCATGCGCTGCTCGCGCACGAACTCGCCCATCTGCGCCGACGCGATCCGCAATGGCGGGTGCTGGATGCGAGCGTCGTCGCCCTGCTGGGCGCGTTGCCGCCATTCCGCCACGCCGCGCGTCGACTCGCGGCGCTGGCCGAATTCGCCTGCGATGCCGAAGCCGCGCGGCTGACGCGCGCTCCGCAGGCGCTGGCCGAGTGCATCGCCCATTGCCTGGAACACCGGTTCGCGGCGACGCCGCGGCTCGCCATCGCCATGGCCACGCCGACCTCATCCGTGGTCGAGCGCGTACAACGACTCATCGAGGAGCGCCCCATGTTCACATCCGAACGACTCACCCTGCGCCGCAGTCTGATCGCCTTGTCCGTCGTCGCCGCGCTCGCGCTGCCCGTGGTGGCGATCAGCGTGGTCGCCGAGCATCAGGGCGCCAGCATCCACATCGAACGCGGCGACGGGCCGTTCGGCGCACGCATGACGGCCAGTTTCAATGAAGCCGGGCGCAAGCTGGTGTTGAAGACGAGCGGCGAGATTCGCTTCAACGATGCCGAGGACGACATCGCCACGATCGGCGACGGCGGCGCGTTCTCGATCGTCGAGACCCGCGACGGCGTGAAGCGCGCGCTGTCGATCGAGTCGGAGGACGGCAAGCTCACGCGCGACTATCGCGTCGGCGGTGCTTCGCAACCGTACGATTCGGCGGCGAAACAATGGCTGGCGCGGACGCTGCCGGACGTGTTCCGTCGTACCGGTCTCGATGCCGAGGCGCGTGCCAAGCGCATCCATGTGCGTGCCGGTCTCGATGGATTGCTGGCGGAGACGGCGCTCATCACGTCCGACTACGCGCGTGCCGACTACATCGCCGCGGCCTTCGCGCTGGATCGTCCGGCAGGCGCGCAACTCGAACGCGCCATCGGCCTCGCACGCGAGATCGAATCGGACTACGAACTGCGGCGCTCGCTCGCGTTGGTGCTGGATCACACCGATCTCGACGACGCGGCGCGGGTCGCGATCTTGCACACCACCAACGAGATCGACTCCGACTACGAACGCGCGGAACTGCTGATCCATGCCGCCGCGCGCATGCCGCTCGATGCCGGGCGACTGCAGGCCTGGCAGAAGGCTGCAGGCAGCATCGGCAGCGACTACGAGCGCCGCCGCGTGCTCGAATCCTTGCTCGAACAGCACGAAGCCAAACCCGAACATGCGCGCGTCGCCATCGCAATGGCGGCGGACATCGGCAGCGACTACGAGAAACGCATGCTGCTCGAGAAGGCGGTCGATGCCGGGCTTGGTCCGACCATCACCCGCAGCGAATACACACGCGTCGCCGCCACCATCGGCTCCGACTACGAACGCCGTGAAGCGCTGCTCAAGCTGATCGAGGACGGCGACGTCGACGCGGCGCTCGCGCTCGACGTGCTGAACGCCGCGCGCGGCATTGGCAGCGACTACGAAGCCAAGGAAGTGCTGATCGCGCTCGCCCGTGTCATGCCCGCGGAAGCGCAGGTGATCGAGGTCTACCGCAGCATCGCCCGCGACCTGTCCACGTACGAACGCGGCGAGGCCGAACAAGCGCTGGATCGTTTCGTGGAGACGTGATCGTTCAGCGCTTCAGTCGTGCTTCCAGTCCGGTGACGGGCCGATAGACGAATTTCTTGCCGCGCTTCTCCTGCGTCAGGAACTTGGCGGCGACCAGCGATTGGAGATCGTTGCGCGCCGCCATGATCGAGATGCGATGCGAGGTCGCGTGTGATTCATGCGTGTATGCGGCATCCGCATGACGCAAGGCATGGTCGAGCAACGCCAGTTGCCGGTTGTTCAAGTCGTCGCGGCGGCGGACCAACGAGCGAATCGCATCGAGTTCCCGCCGCTTTCGGTCGACGTAGCCGTGCAATTCGTCGATCGCGCCGCGAATCACTTCCAATTGATGGCGTACGAAGTAGGTTGCGTCTTGCGGGTCGCTCTCGAC
Organism: Ahniellaceae bacterium; assembly: GCA_044229785.1. Lineage (GTDB taxonomy): Bacteria > Pseudomonadota > Gammaproteobacteria > Xanthomonadales > Ahniellaceae > JADKHK01. The sequence continues at coordinate 387 of JBGASK010000041.1, read as the reverse complement.
GTGGAGAAAGGAACGCCGATAGGGATCCGGTCTTTGGTAGATCAGGCGTGAGATCGATATGAACTCTGCCAGCCAGTAGCCGTGGCGCAGCATCGACCAATAGAACAACGCACGAGCCGTCCGTCCGTTGCCGTCGGCAAAGGGATGGTCGAACGCCAGCTGGAAATGCAGAAGAATCGACCGCAGAACTGGATGCGTGTATCGATCGCCTTCGATGTCATCTCCGTTGGCAAAGGCAATGAGTCGCTCCAGGCGTTGCGGCAACTCGTCCGCGGCGGGCGGTGTGTGCACGGCAGATTGGGACTTCTGATCCCAGACCACGATGCGTTCGTCGCTCGGGCTCTGGATACGCCCTGCCTGATCGGATTGTTTCAACGTGCCGTCGAC